>JBBQMQ010000355.1:0-4941 GCA_038329115.1 Bacteroidales bacterium | reverse complement strand
TACCCAAAACCCGATAGAGCAGGAGGGAACCTACCGTTTACCGGAAGCCCAGCTCGACCGCTTTATGTTCAAAGTAGTTATCGATTATCCTAGTATCGAAGACGAATATGAAATTATCCGTCGCGAACACGAAGCGATAAGTGGCGACAAAACCGCCGATGTAAAAGCAGTAATTTCGGGTGCTCAGATTGCTGAATATCAGGGAATCGTTCGACAGATTATTGTGGAGCAAAACATAATGGAATATATCGCAAAAATAGTGAATAACACCCGTGAAAATCCGTTCCTGTATCTTGGAGCTTCACCCCGTGCTTCCATTGCTATTCTGAATGCTTCAAAAGGATTTGCTGCTTTACGGGGTCGTGATTTTGTAACGCCTGAAGATATCAAAGATTCTGCGGTTGTGGTGTTGCAGCACCGTTTGATTGTATCGCCCGAAAAGGAAATGGAAGGTCTGAAAGCAGAAGAAATTGTAAAACAGATTATCGAATCGGTAGAAGTTCCACGATAAATGAAAATGAACCCCTAACCCCTGAAGGGGAACTATGCATGTTTTTACTTCATATTTCCTGTCCGGGTAAGTGGTTAATATGCAGATAGGTCAAGTTCAAGTTATTCCTATTTCTGAGACAAAACTAATATAATTCCCCTTGAGGGTTTATAAATGAAAGTATTGAAATCGTTATATATCAATCATTTGTTTTTCTATGTCCTGTTGGGTATAGGCGGAGTGTTCTTTGTTTCATTCTTCGTACAACGAATGTTCGATGTGGCATTGATTATACTGGCTTTATTTATTATCATTACCATCATTGATGTTTTTGTGCTGTATTCTGGCAAAAAAGGTCTGGAAGCTGAACGCGAATTGCCTGATAAGTTTTCGAACGGTGACGATAATCCGATTCATATTACTCTGAAGAATAATTACGGGATTCCTGTTTTTGTGGAATTAATTGATGAGATTCCTTTTCAGTTTCAGAAACGGGATTTTTTGATTAAACTCCGTCTCGAAAAAGATGAAAAGCGAAAATTTGAGTATTCCCTTCGTCCAACAGAGCGTGGTGAATACCTTTTCGGCAAATTGAATGTTTTTCTGAAATCACCCATCCGGTTGGTGTCAAAACGATACATTTTTTCCGAAAATGCCGTGATAGCAACTTACCCATCGTTTATTCAACTCCGGAAATATGATATGATGGCTTTTTCCAGTCATTTGTTTGAATATGGTTTAAAACGTATACGCCGAATCGGACACACGATGGAGTTTGAACAAATCAGGGAATATGTTCAGGGTGATGATATGCGAACTATCAACTGGAAAGCTACTTCGAAAAAAAATACCTTGATGGTGAATCAATATCAGGATGAGAAATCTCAACCTGTTTATCAGGTTATTGATACCGGACGATCCATGCAAATGCCTTTTATCGGACTGAGTCTGCTGGATTATTCTATTAACTCCACACTGGCATTAAGCAATATCGTGTTGAAAAAACAGGATAAAGCCGGTATGTTTACTTTTTCCAAAAAAATGGGAAACTACGTGGCAGCCGACCGCCGTGCCGGACAAATGCAGAAACTCATGGAATCGCTGTATCGCATTGACACTGATTTTATGGAAAGTGATTTCAGCCGGTTGTATGTCGATATTAAACATTCGGTTACGCAGCGAAGTTTGATTTTGCTCTATACCAATTTCGAATCGATGGATGCATTGCGCCGCCAGCTTGCTTACCTGAAAGGAATTGCAAAGAATCATTTGCTGATTGTTATTTTCTTCGATAATACCGAACTTAACCGGCTGATAAACAAGCAAACCAACAATGTGCAGGAAGTATACGACAAGGTGATAGCCGAAAAGTTTGCTTTCGAAAAACGTCTTATTGTGCGCGAACTAAAACAACACGGTATCCAGTCCATTCTTACCCAGCCCGAAAACCTGACCATGGATGCCATTAATAAATACCTCGAATTAAAAGCAAGAGGAATGATTTGATAATCGTTCCTCCTGATTTTTTTGTTTTGGATTCCGCTTGCTAATGCGAATCTTCTGACCTGAGACATTAAAACCCCTTTTTCCTGATACATCTCTGCAATCAATGCCGAACCTGGTTATTCTTTTTGATATATCCGGAATTATCATTGAGTTCGGGTGTTCGACATGTTATACCAAATGAACTTTTATTTCAGCCCAAAGTCATCTTTGGTATAATGCCGATGCATATAGTACATTCCGTGAAACGGAAGAAATAAACAGTACAATTAGACGAAGTCGACATTGGACTGAATTATTTCTGCAATCGGTATTACTTTTCTGCTTCAATATGCAAACGGGTGGGAGTGGAGGAGAACAGAAATAGCCGGAAAAGCAGGTTAGCATTTCAAATTTAAACCTTATAATAGGAATATTGTTATATACAACAATGAAAATTAGTATAAAATAATATCGGTATAAATAATCTAATTCTCGTTGTTACACAATTTTAATATAAATGATTTAATAAAAAAGACAAAATGAAAACGTTAAATAAACAGTCAGAAAGCAGGTCAATTCTATTGGTTGCCTTTGTATCCTTAATTTTCATGTTTAGCAGTTGTATGGATAGTACTACACCTCTCAATGAAGTTTATATTAAAGGGATGGCATTTATGCCTGCAACTTTAACTGTAACTACAGGCACTTCGGTCAAATGGACCAACAAAGATGCTGTCTCGCACACCGTTACAAGTGATGCCGGTTTGTTTGATAGTAATGATATTGCCCCTAATGGAAAATACAGCCATACATTTTCCACTGTAGGAACCTTTAATTATCATTGTTCAATCCATACTTCGATGACAGCTAAAATTGTGGTTAATGCGCCATCAACCATGTCAAATTATACCCCTCCATCAACAACGGGGTATTAAAACGACTGGAAGATTTATTATTTAGTTAAAGGTAGGATAAATTATCCTGCCTTTAATTTTTAATTAATGATATTATAAAGCATATTTTGCATTATAATTAATTAACTACTTATTTGTTTATATAATCAGTACCTTTGCATAGATAAAAACTATATAGTATGACACTACAACAATTGGAATATATTTTGGCACTGGAAAAAACCCGTCATTTTGTTCGCGCAGCAGAATTGTGCGGTGTCACACAACCGACCCTCAGTGCTATGATTCAAAAACTGGAAGATGAGTTGGATTGCAAGATATTCGACCGCTCACGCCAGCCCATTGAGTTAACAGAAATGGGAAGGCAAATTTTGGATCAGGCGCAGGTTATTATCTATCAGGCCAATCAACTGAAAGAAAGCGTGCAAGGCGAAAAAAACTCATTGTCGGGAACACTCAACCTGGCTATAATTCCAACCATTGCACCGTATTTATTGCCTCACTTTATAGCTTCTTTTAAAAATATGTATCCTGATATTCAATTGAAAGTATCGGAAATGCATACCGGAACGATTATAGAAAAGTTGAGAATAGCCGAAATAGATATGGCTATTCTTTCCACACCGCTCGAAGATCCGAAAATACTGGAAGTACCACTTTATTACGAAAAATTTGTGGCCTATATTTCACCCACCGAACCGATTTTCGAACGTACGGAGCTTTCGGCTACTGATATGCCGCTGGATAAGCTGTGGGTGCTCGAAGAAGGACATTGCCTGCGCAATCAGGTTTTCAATTTCTGTAACGGCAAACCGAAACATAATTCCACCTACGAAGCCGGCAGCATTGATACGCTGGTAAAGATTGTGGATATAAACGGCGGTTACACGGTTATTCCCGAGCTGCACATCGATTTATTGAGCAATACGCAGAAACTAAACCTGCGGGAAATAGTGAAGCCCGAAGCAACCCGCGAAATTTCGGTAGTTATTCGTCATGATTTTGTGCGCGAAGGAATATTAAATGCCGTAGCAGAATGCGTTAAACAAATCATTCCGGCACACATGCTCGATGCACGCCTCAAGAAATTTGCTATCAGACTTTGATTCAATAATCAATTGATAGTTTGGATTAAAGCAACAAAAAGGCAATCTACTTTTAAGCGGATTGCCTTTTTTAGCTAGAGTGCTTCTTCTATTTCAACAGGGTATTTACAGCATTCTTATAATTATCCGTAAAGCCGTTGTGTGCCGTAAAAATGTAATCCACACCCTGTAGGTTATTTATTTTTTGGAACGACTGAATAGCCGTTTTCATATCACCGCTGAAAAACTTATTAGGTGTATCAATCTTACCATTATTCAAACCGAAAGCATCACCCACGAATAGGTATTTCCCATTTACCACGTAACTCATCGATCCGGGAGTATGACCGGGCGTCATAATTCCTTTAATATTCACATTTCCAACTTGAATAGTCTGCTGATCGTCAAGCACGGTATATTTTGTAGCTGACATTTTGTTATGAAAAAACATCATTTTGGCGCGTTTTCCATTTATCATTTGCTCCTCGTTTTTCGACAAATAAACAGTCGCATTTTTGAATAACTGAAGCGCAGCCACATGATCTCCGTCTGTGTGAGTAAGAATCACAGCTACTACCTTTTCAGGATCAATTTTTTCTGTTTCCAGTTCTTTTCCAATGGTTTTAATATCCGATCCTGCATCTATAGCCACATAATTATCACTGTCTTTTACCAGAAACATGTTTACAAATGAATCTTTAATAGCAAAAACATTGGGTGCCACCTGTGAGGTTTCAATTACACTCATTTTCTTTAGTTCCGATTTCATTTTAAAATAAAATCCGCCCATTAAAATAGCCAGAATAACTACTACAGAGACTATTCCGATTAAAGTTCTTTTAATTGTTTTGTTCATGATGATTTTATTGGTTAAAGTGAATAATTATCTAATCGATTAAATTTTCTTTCTGTTTTGGTTTAAAATATAAACGGAATAAACATCTTGGTTCGCGTCATATAGGCTGTG
>JBBQMQ010000354.1:0-4964 GCA_038329115.1 Bacteroidales bacterium | reverse complement strand
CAATCTGCTTTTAGTTTGAGTTCCATAACCAACAACCGAAACTTCCTCCAACCTAAAATTATCAAAATCATAATCATTCCTGATATTATTTATTATCTGGTAGGTTTCATTAACGCTGCATATTTTCCCTAAATTTGCATTCAGCGTTCCAGCAATAAGCATGGCCTTATTTTTTGCGCAAGTTAATGCACTTACAAGTAATGAATCCTGCAGACTATTCATTTTCGAATGATCAACCTTTTTAATAAAGAGATTTTCCATGCCTGATTCCATGCATTTTGCCATAATTGTATCAAGCAAATTAATCCTGTTAATAAAAATATTATAAGACTTGGTCAGCTTAAACTTTGATGATGTTGTAAAACTAAATCGTGTATTTGCGTTGTATTTGTCTAAGGTAAAATTCTCAGATTTAACACCAATAGATTTAAGAAATGCAATGATATTATTTTCCATTTTTGAAGTTGAACTTTCATTTTTGATATTTTCATTTTCCTTGGCAGACATGCTCAAAACGATTATGTCTGGTTCAATTTCGATTTCAGCAAATCCTACAACTGTTATTAATTTATCAGACATTGTTTGTTGTGCAAATGCTAAAGCAGGGATAATTGCAAATAAGATCAGGTACTTTTTCATAAACTTTAAATTTTAATTATTTGTTTTCAATATTGGTTAATAAAAATTCCTATTTCGTCAACTGATTCACCGACTCAACAAGTCTTACAAATTCTTTCCGGTAGCCATGTTTATCTTCTCCAATCCCTTTTTGAGCGTATGTAAGCACCTTGTCGTACGTGGCATCGCCTTTAAAGTTGGATTCCCGCAGAATTTGTCCGAACATGGCAACTGCCAGCACAAAGTTAAAGTCAGCAGAAAGATTGGTGTTGATATCTTTTGCGAACACCGGAATTTCGAGTTTTTCACTTTTATTTTCTTTTGGCAATTTGTACCTCAACTTTACGGTCAGTAGTTCGGTGCTTTTTTCTTTTGGATTCGTTTTTTCCAGATTACTGTTTTTCTGATATTTCAGGTCATCAACGCCCCCAAAAGTATTTTCTACTCCAACCGGAATGATTTCGTAAAGTGCCGTTACCGTATGTCCGGAACCTAATTCACCTGCATCTTTGGTGTCGTCGTTAAAATCTTCTTTGTTCAACAAGCGGCTTTCGTATCCAATCAGCCTGTATGCATTTACAAAAGTTGGGTTAAATTCAACCTGAATTTTCACATCTTTAGCCACGGTGTACATAGTGCTGCCAAATTCGTTTACCAACACTTTATTCGCTTCTTGCAAATTATCAATATACGCATGATTTCCATTTCCTTTTTCGGACAGAATCTGCAATTTGTTATCTTTATAATTTCCCATTCCATAACCCAAAACCGTCAGGAAAACACCTGTTTTACGTTTCGATTCAATCAGATTTTCCAGTTCGGCAGGGCTGGAAATGCCCACATTAAAATCACCATCAGTGCAAAGAATAATCCTATTATTGCCATTAGGAATAAAATTTTTCTCAGCAATTTTATAGGCAAGTTCAATTCCTGCACCTCCTGCTGTGGAGCCTCCTGCATGCAGATTTTCAACGGATTCCAGAATTTTCTGCTTATCGGTTCCTTCGGTGGATGGTAAAACCACTCCGGCTGCACCTGCATAAACCACGATTGCTACACGATCTTTGGTTCTTAAGTTGTTTGTAAGTAATTTGATAGAAGATTTTACCAAATCGAGTTTATTTGCATCGCCCATGGAACCTGAAACATCGAGTAGAAATACAAAATTGGATGCCGGCAGGTTATCAGATGGAATTTCTTTTGCTTTTACACCGATTCGCACTAGTTTATGTTTGTTATTCCATGGACAAATAGTAGCTTCGGTAGTAATATTCACCGGATAATCACCGGTCGGATGAGTATAATTATAGCTGAAATAATTAATCAGTTCTTCAATTCTCACTGCATCTTTTGGTGGCATTTGCCCCTGATTGATCATACGACGAATGTTCCCGTACGAAGCTGCATCCACGTCGAGCGAAAAAGTTGAAAGTGGTTGATCTTTAGCCGAATTGAAGCGATTCTCTTTATAGCTACCGTATTCTTCAACGTTTTCCTGACGAATATTGGCAATAGAACTCTGTGACTTTAAAGCATACCCGTTGGAATTTTGAACCCGAATTCCTGCCACTCTTCCTGATAATACAGTTGATCTGGCTGATACAGCACCAGTCATAGATGTCATTTTTTGTGTTCCATAACCTACAACAACTACTTCGTCCAATGACTTTGTGTCTTCTTCCAGTGCAACGTTTAGGTTTTCATTTGTAACAATAATTTCTGATTTTTTAAATCCAACATAATTGAATATCAGTTTTTTCCCTTTTTGTGTTGAAATTGAATAATGACCTTTAATGTCTGTTATTGTTGCATTGGTTGAACCTTTTTCCTTGATGCTTACTCCAACCAGAAGTTCATGAGATTGTGCATCGGTAACATTTCCCGAAACCTGAATTTGTTGGGCAAAAGTGTTTGCCATTAGTCCACAAATCGTAAAAACGATTGCCATTGTTCTGTTTAATTTTGTTTTCATAACTGTTTTGTTTTAAGAATTAATTTTATCACTTTACCTATTAGATACATTTTATTGCCAAATTCCATAAACTGATGTGATTTTTTTTTATTTTTGTAAAATAAAAATTGATAAAAATACTATATCGTTGAAAATCAAAGAAAAAATATCGGATGCTTCTGATGGAGAATTGTTGAAATCATTTTGCGAGAGCAGTGATTTAGCTTTTCTCGGCGAATTGTATCGGAGATTTATTCCAATGGTGTATGGTCTTTGTTTGAAATATCTGAAGGATAAAGAAAAAGCTCAGGATGCTGTAATGGATATTTTTACTATTTTATCAGAAAAAGTATCTCAGTACGAGATAAATAATTTTAGCACCTGGCTATACAGCGTGGCACGAAACCATTGTTTTCAGGTTTTGCGAAATGAAAATAAGATGAATTTAGTTAATATTGAAGACGCGATTGTGGAAAATGCAGCATTTCTAACTCTAACGGATGAACCTCAATCGCAAGAAGAAACCGAAGCATTGGAATATTGCCTCACAACCTTATCGAAAGAGCAACGGGAAAGTATTGCTTATTTCTTTTATGAAGATAAATCGTATGCAGATATTGTTGAGATAACAGGCTATGTGCTGAATAAAGTGAAAAGTTACATTCAGAACGGAAAAAGGAACCTGAAAAATTGCATTGAAAAAGTTTTACAAGTATCGTAAATTATGAAATTAACTGATTACATACAAGGAAAGCGTCGCGGTAAAGAAGCCAACGCATTGGAACGCGAAGCCATGAATGATCCTTTTTTACAGGATGCCATTGATGGTTTTGACTCAATTCCCGATAATCATTTGGAAACAATTCACGAACTCGAGAACAGAATTGTACAAAAGGCGAACAACCGGAAAAGGAATTACGCATGGTGGTCAATTGGAGCAGCTGCGGTTTTGATTTTGCTGATTGGAATTGGAAATTTGCTGAATTTACAGATGAATGTGCCAGTAAACACTGCTCATCAACTTCTGAAACAACTGATTCTTCCTCCAAAAGACAGCGTAGAACAGATAGAAATTATTCACCCAAAAACCACTAAAGTTCTTGCACGAAATACAGAAAAACAAATTTCAAAGGAGTCATTTGAATTGAAATCACAGTCAGAATTAAAGAACTCAGTTATTCAAACAATGACAGACTCTATTAAAACTGAAGCCTCAACTCCACAGTTAGCATCCACGAACATTGCTTTGAAAGAAACAGAACCTCAAAAAAATGCTTTAAATAAATCGGAAAGCGTTGATAATGTTTTAGGTGGAAGAGTCAGCGGATTAGCTGTTATTAGTGAAAATAAAAAACCAGATAATTTACCAAAAGTACCTGTTAACATTGCAAATAGAACATCGGAAAATGTAAAAGGAAAAGTGCTTGACGAAAAAGGTGAGCCGGTGATTGGTGCAACTGTAAAGATTAAAGGCAAAAATGCTGGTGTAGTTACTAATTTCAACGGTGAGTTTGAACTAGCGGCAAAAGTTGATAAAGATAAACTGGTAGCCTCGTATATTGGTTATGATAAGCAGGAAATTGTAGCTAATGGAGATTCAAATATTATACGAATGAAAGATTCGCAACTTGCCTTGAATGAGGTGGTTGTAATTGGTTATGGTACAGTAAAGAAAAGCAGTATGACTGGTGCAGTTTCTTCAACACGATCTTCAAATCAGATTTTTGGTGAAAGTGAATTCAAAAAATATTTTGATAAAAATCGATCAAAAAATATATGCACTGATGTGAAAGCTTCTATAAGGATTGAGTTTAGAATAGATGATAATGGCAAACCGGTCGATTTAAAAGTCAAGAAATGTAACTGTCAAGAGCTTGAAAACGAGTTTAATCGCATAGTCAATATGTCTCCTAAATGGACTCGTAAAGGTCGAACTGTTCACCTGACTATTGTTTTGGAGTAAAACAGATTTTATTTCCGTATCTTTGCAGTCCAAACTCAGATATTTATGCACTCCGAACTTCAACTGATACTCACTCCCGAACAAGCAGAAACGCCTTTTTTATTGAACAAACAAGTCGCAGATAAACTTGAAGTTTCTCCTCAACGCATTACTCGCATCAGAACGATTCGAAAATCAATCGATGCGCGGTCGTTCCAAGCCAAAGTAAATATTACGGTGGAAGTATACTGGGACGAAGAGGCCCCAAAAAGAGAAAAAACTATTTTTGAGTATCCTTCTGTGTCAGGAAAAACACCTGTTTTGATTATTGGTGCAGGCCCTGCCGGACTTTTTGCAGCACTTAAACTAATCGAGTCCGGATTACGTCCTATCATTCTGGAACGTGGAAAAAATGCCCACAACCGCAAAGTGGATATCGCCACGCTGAATCGG
>JBBQMQ010000353.1:0-4968 GCA_038329115.1 Bacteroidales bacterium | reverse complement strand
GATAGAGTGCCAATTAATATGTGGCACTTACCAGCTACTAAACTCAAATATGGAAAAGCATTTGATGATCTTGTTGCAAAAATTGATTTTGATATAGTTTGGGCACCCTTCAACGATTTGACAGAAGATCCAAGACACTTTCAGGTAGGAACATACACAGATGCATGGGGTTCAACATGGCACAATCAACAAGCTGGTATTATTGGCGAAGTAAAAGTATATCCCTTGGATGATTTTTCGAAAGTGTTCGAATATGAAAGTCCGAAGGAATTGCTTTTAAGTGGCGAATCCGGACTGGAAGAAACACGAAAATTTGTTGCAGAAAATCACGATAAATTTATTTTGGGTGGTTGGATAAGCATTTTTGAACGCATGCAATTTTTGCGTGGCACCGAAAATTTATTCATGGACACCATGTTTGAAAGTGATGAATTTTTCCGCCTCATTGAGATTGTAGAGGATTATTATATGGCTTACCTTGATTTATGGCTTTCTACAGATGTTGATGGTATTGTGTTTGGCGATGATTGGGGTTCGCAACGTTCATTGCTGATTTCTCCTGAAAGCTGGCAGAAGCTTTTCAAACCCGTTTATAAGCGTTTTTTTGATAAAATTCATGCTGCCGGTAAATATGTTTTCATGCATAGCGATGGAAATATTTTAGATTTATATGATGAATTAATTGAAATCGGTGTTGATGCAATCAATAGCCAGGTTTGGTGTATGGGCGTGGAAAAAGTGGCCGAAAAATGCAATGGCCGCATTACGAATTGGGGCGAAGTGTGTCGTCAGAATATTTTACCCAATGGCACAGTGGAAGAGGTAATTGCCGCTGTGCACAAAATGCGGGAACATCTCTTTGTAAACGGAGGTTTAATTGGTCAATTTGAAGCCGGACCTGATATGTCACTGGAGAATATCGAAGCAGGAATTAAGAATTGGAATAGCTAAAAACAACTTATAAAAATCAATCATTATGAATTTTCAACCAGATTACACCAACATTTTAAAAGTATTACATAATCAACGTCCTGATTATTTGCCACTTTACGAGCATCATATCGATGAGCCTTTTATTTCAAAATACATTGGTGAAAAATTAGAAACTGTATCCAATAAGCCAGCCGATCTGGAAGATTATTATCGGAAAAAAACTAATTTTTGGGCGTCAAGTGGTTATGATGCTTTCGATTTTGAAGCTCCTGTATGTGATATTTTTCCGGGACATGGAGCCATACTTGGCGGAATGTTAGGCCCGATTCAAACGCGTGAGGATTTTGAAAGATTTCCATTCGATGAATTACCTGCTATCTTTTGGGAAAAATATACTCCTCACTTACAGGCTATTCGTAAAGTAATGCCAGCCGGAATGAAAGCTTATGGTGGTTGTGGATATGGTGTTTTTGAATCATCGCAGGATTTAGTTGGCTATGAGAGTCTTTGTTTGATGCAATATCTCGATCCGGATTTATTCAAAGATCTATTTGATAAGATTGGAGATTTATATTCCATACTATGGTCTAAAATGGTTAAAGAGTACAGTGATATTTTTGTATTTTTCCGAATGGGCGACGATTTAGGTCATCGTACTTCCACTATGCTCGAACCCGATACGATTCGTCAGTTTATTTTGCCAAACTACAAAAAAATTATTGACATTGTACACAATGGAAACAAGAAATTCTTACTTCACAGTTGCGGGAAAATATTTGATTTAATGCCAGATATTATTTCGTTGGGAATTGATGCAAAACACTCAAACGAAGACCAGATTGCTCCATTTGGCGATTGGATTAAATTGTATAACGATAAAATTGGTCTTTTTGGTGGATTCGATATGAATGAGCTGATTTTGAATGATTACGACTATGTTTTTGAAAAAGTAAAAAGAGAAGGAACTTTATTCCGTTCCATGGCTAAAGGATATGGACTTGGTTCCGGAAATTCACTTCCTGGATATATGGAGGTTGACGGTTTTCAGGCAATGATTGATGCTGTACAAGCAATCAGAAAAGATGAAAAGGCATAATATTTGTGGATGTTTATAAAACGAACATATTTATGAATACATACCAACTTCAGCTTGCCGATTTACATATCCAAAAAGAGGAAATTTATCTTCATTTAGGCTATGGTGGGTCATTACCCGATGATGCCATGTTACAAATGATTGATGGCATTATTGAGGAAGCCCAACAACTATGCAAACCGCAAATTGGTTTTCAAATCTATGATGGCGAATTGATTGATAACAAAACGATTAGCATTAATGGAATTTTGCTGAAAGTTGGTGTGGTTATTCGTCGTCATTTACAAAATTCAACTCAATTTGCGGTTTTCGTATCCTCTGCCGGAAAAGAATTTGATAATTATCTGCATGAATTACGACAATCGGGCGATATTGTTTCAGAATTTTTGGCTGATGCCATTGGTTCTGAAATTGCTGAAGCCGGGGTTCGGTTTATATGTAAATTAATAGGTGAAGAAGCTGCAAAATCGGGTTTAAGAACAACGCATTCGTATTGCCCCGGACATTGTGCATGGAAGTTGACCGAACAAAGTCTACTTTTTTCTCTTTTGCCAACTGAACCTTGTGGCATAAAACTAAATGATTCTTGCTTGATGTCTCCCAGAAAATCAGTGAGTGGAATTATTGGAATTGGCGAAAATGTAGTTGAAACACCTTCCGAATGTGAGATTTGCAGTATGACAAGCTGCTATAAACGGAAGGTAATACTATCGGAATAGTGCCAGATACATTATTTCAAATCCTTAAACCGTGCACTGTATTTCAAAGGGGAAGTATTTGTAATTCGTTTGAATTGTTTATTGAAATGACTAATATTGTTGAAACCACTGTCGAGTGCCACATCTGACATACTAAGTTTTTTGTCCATTAAAAGTTTGCAGGCCAAGTCAACCTTAATCTTGTTCAAGTATTCAAAAATGGTCATTCCCATTTGAATTTTAAAAAACCTACACAGTGAGCCTTCGGCCATGCTTACCAAATCGGCAATTTTTTCCAAATCAATTTCTTCGCGGTAATTGTTCATCAAATATTGGTGTATAGTTTCGATGCGTTTGTTTTTGGTTGTAAATCGCTTGCTTATATAATCGTTGCTTGCCAGTTGAACTAAAGAATCGCTTTTGCCAATGATATTCATTAATTCCAGAAACACAATCATTCGGTCGAAACTATTTAGATACGGAAGTTGAAGCATAAGGTCACTGACTTCATTCAGCGTTTGATCTTTTATTCGGATTCCCCGTTCAGATAAGATTAATGCCTTGGCAACATACTGAAATTCAGGAAGTGCTAATAATCCAGTATTCAACGCATCGTCCGAGAATTGCAAATAGACCATTTCAAGTTTACGTTGGGTAGGTGCATCATAGTCCTTGTCGGCAATCCATACGTGAGGAATATTCCTGCCAATAAATACCAAATCACCCGGCTGAAATTCTTCAATGGAGTCAGCTACAATCCGTTTGCCACTCCCTTCGGTTATAAAACTAATTTCGTAATTGTCATGGTAATGCCAGGTGCATTCTTCAAAGTTATCTTGAAAAATACCAATTGAAAACGACTCGTTTTCTGTTCGTTTTATTTTTTCTAATGAAGCTGACATAAATGATGAGTATTAAAATGAATATAAGGCGATTGCACTTTGAAAATAAACATTTCATACAAAGATACAAAAAAATGTCAATATAGCATTAATACTGGTGAAAATTGTTGTAGATTATATTCAAACAAGTCAGTATATTTGTAAGGTAAAAATCAAACTAAATTATAAATAAAATCAAGTATTATGGCAGATTTATTAGAGCAACTACTAGAGGTTGTAGAACTAGGAAAAGCAGACAAAAATTCACCTTTCCCACCAGCGTTGAAAGGACAAGATGGAGCTTCGGAATTAACCATTTTGGCCTTAGAAGCTGGAATTAGCCCGCAAGCAATTCTTGAAAACGCGTTAGTTCCTGCAATGGATAAGGTTGGAAAAAAATTCTCAGAAAACAAAATTTTTGTTCCTCAAATGTTGATGTCGGCGCGTGCTATGGGAGCAGCTATGGTTCAGTTGAAACCGTTTTTTACTTCGGGCGAGATCAAAACCAAAGGTACTTTTATTATTGGAACTGTAAAAGGTGATTTGCACGATATTGGTAAGAACCTGGTAGCAATGATGGTCGAAGGTTCAGGCTGGTCGGTAATCGATTTGGGCGTGGATGTTCCTGCTGAAAAATACATACAAGCTTTAAAAGAACATCCGGGAGCAGTGGTAGCCTTGTCGGCTTTGCTTACAACAACAATGGTAAATATGGCTCAAATTGTAACAGATATAAAGGCTGAATTGCCAGATACTTTTATTTTTATTGGTGGTGCGCCCGTAAATAGCGAATACTGCAAAAAGATTGGTGCAGATGCTTACACTCCAGACCCACAAGGAGTTGTAGAATGGTTGGCTAAATTGGTAGCGTAAGAAGTTACGAGCAGCCCCCTAAATCCCCCAATAGGGGACTTAAAGATTTGTACTGCAAATATTTGCAAAAACTCAATCTAACTATTAAATAATGATTCTCTAGGGCTTTGAAATATAAGCCCAGAATCGTTATTGCCTAAAGCGAAGATAGATAAAATTAGATAATATATTAATATACAAATAATTAAAAGTTTTTTTTGATATGATAAACATGAAAAATTGGGTAAGCGAACAAATTACCAAAAATGAACGCATTGCCATTCCAATTATGACTCATCCGGGTATTGAAATGATTGGAAAAAAAGTAGTAAATGCTTTGCAAAGTGGATTAGTTCACGCCGAAGCTATTAAAAAACTGAACGAAGTATATCCTGTAGCCGCTAAAACTGTTATCATGGATTTAACCTTGGAAGCTGAAGTTTTCGGTTGTAAAATTGAATTTCAGGAAGATGATATGCCACACATTTTGGGAAGATTGGTAACAACA
>JBBQMQ010000352.1:0-4988 GCA_038329115.1 Bacteroidales bacterium | reverse complement strand
AAGGGTATTATTTATCTTCGACAGCTACTAAGTATTGGACGGCATTTGATGAGATGTGGAATCCGGAATATTTTAAATCAAGTGTTGTTTATCAATTAGACCAGAGCGCAACGGATGGCACCCGTCAGGTATGGAGGTTTACACTAAATGCTGATTCAACTTATAGCATTTCTACTTTTGACTTTGCACGTAACCTCTCCTTTAAAGGTGATGTTATCTGGGGCGTGTTAGGTGGAACAACTAAGGTAAATCTATTGCCCGATGGTACTAAAATAAAATTGATACTAAAATCAAATACCAATACAGGATTAAATCTTTGTGTTAAGAATTCCCTGGTAATCTCAGAAACAGGAGATGCCGGATTGTCATTGGATACCATTCCTGTTGAACTTGCCAATGTTCCTAATCCATATTCCTCGGATATTGAAGTAACCAATTTGGATGAAACCAAGGGATATTATTTGAAAATACAAGATAATAAAGTATGCACATCTATTGCTGCCACACCATCTTCCATCGAACAAAACGATTCGAGCACCGTTAATGGCAGTCGTCAAATATGGAAGTTTACAAAAAATGCCGATAATTCGTATAAAATTGTAACCTTAGACAACGCTGTTCAAATGTCATGGGCATTAGGCAACGATTGGGGAGATATGAGTGGTACTGCTAATTTCAAAATTTTCAGCATTGGTGGTGGTCAATATAAATTACGCAAATTTCCGGAATACACAGTTGTTGGGCCTGCAATACAATGGAGTCCAAGACTTTCGATTCGCTGGCCACAGAATAATTTTACTCCTATTAAATTAATTCCAATTGATTTAAATTCATTACCCGGTCCGATTGTAACAGGCAATCAGACTGTTTCAAGTATAACGACTTGTCCATATTGCGATATTACGGTTTCAGAGACAGGGAATTTGACACTTGACGCCACAAAAACTATTCACAATATTACTATTAAGAGCGGCGGAAAAGCAACTCTAAATGAAGGTGTTTCTTTAACTGCAACTAAGATTAGCATAAACAGTAATACCAACGGTACAGGCACATTTGTAGATATGAATGCAACCGGAGGATTAACGGTTAGTGGAGCTTCAACTGTTCAACAATACCTTACAAGTGGTCGTAACTGGTATATATCCAGTCCACTGTCAGCTGCCACTTCAAACGTATTTAATGCCAGTGTATCAAATCCAGTGTATTCTTACAGCGAAACGACTGGCACTTCAGCACCATGGACTTCAATTACCAACACTTCTGCTTCACTTTTACCAATGAAAGGCTACATTGCCAATGTTGCAGGTACAGGAGTTGTAAATTTTACTGGTGGTTTATTAACTACAGGTTCAAAATCTATTGCACTGACCCGCACTACCGGTCAAACCAAAGAAGGTTTCAATTTGGTCGGGAATCCTTATCCTTGTTATTTAAACTGGCTCGAAAGCACAGCTACAGCAGGGGATGTAGAACCTAATATCTGGTATCGTACGGCAATATGGGATAGTGAACAAAATAAATATATATATTCATTTCAGTATTATAATGCGCCAACCGGAATTAGTGTGCCTGGTAATACAAATGGATATATACCACCAATGCAGGCATTCTGGGTGCGGGTTGCAAGCGGTAAAACTGCCGGAACACTAACCTTTACAAATGCTTTACGCTCGCATGGTAATGGATCTGTCAACTTGATGAAAGCGCCATCGGCAAGCAAGTCTGTACAACAAATTTTACGCCTTCAAGTGTCGAATGGTGTAAACAGCGATGAGACAGTAATATGCTTTAATTCAAATGCATCAAACGATTATGATAAATACGATATTACAAAATGGCCGAATACTAGTGCTTCCATTCCTGAAATATTTACGTTAGCAGGAACAGAAGAGGTAGTTGTTAATGGGCTAAATGATATGATTTCAAATCACGATGTAGCACTTGGATTTAGAACCCGTAAAACAAACACATTCACAATTAAAGCTTCCGAAATTAGCAACTTTGAGTCTGGCACGCAGGTTTTTATCAAAGATTTTACGGAAAATAAAAATCATGAACTTACCAATGGCAGTTCATATACTTTTAGTGCTGATTCAACACAGGCGTCCGAAACGATTAACCGCTTTCAAATTCTCTTACGTTCTCCTTCCATTACTACCAGTATTATGAATGCGAGTGGCAGCGATAATTTGAGTGTAAAAGTGTTCACCAATACGAATAACCATATTACGATGAAATGTGACGAATTAAGCAACGATGCTTTCGTTTCGATATTTAATGCTGTAGGGCAAAAAATGGTTGTGAAACAACTAACCGAACCGATTACGGTTATCAACAGCCAGTTTAATTCGGGAGTTTATCTGGTTCAAGTAACAAATAGAGGAGTGAATGTAACAACGAAAGTTATTGTGGATTAATAATTTGAAAGAATATGAAAACAACTAATCAAAATACCGATAAGCTCACCTACAATGCACCTATGATGGAGCGCATTCATCTCGATAATGAAATTTCGTTAGCTCTTGAATCAAATCCACCTTTCGGTCCGGAAGAAACAGGTGCTTTAATGCCCGACTATTTCAAGAATGATCCATTCAAACAAAACGTTGGATAGAGCCGTTGATCATTAAATCGTTCACAAACAAAAACATCCATCCTAAATAAATAGGATAATACCAAAACATAGAACAAAAATCTATACTTTTGTTCTATGTTTTTTTAAACACAAAACAAACTTCAATGAAATCATTCTGCTTACTATTTATTTTTGCTTTTACAATAACACTGAATGCTCAGGTTATCTCAACTGTTGATAAAGAATTAACAACACCTTGGTTAGGGTTTGGTTATAACCAATGGGGTTGGGCACGTCAAACGGATGGCTCAACTTACAAAGCTTGGGATAATGAACTTTGGAACACCACACAACAAAGAATTTTGGCCATTCAACCGGCATTAGTACGTTTGCCATTGGAACGATATTGGTTTAACAAAGACAATAATGGCAATTCACTTCCGGTAGGAACTTATAATTGGAATAGTAAATATATGCAGTCTTTTTACAAAATTATGGATTTGTATAAAGAGAAAAATATTAATGTTTTGTCAGGTCTGTGGCATGCTACTATGGATAGTTATAAGGAAGATGAGGTGTTTTATACTTCGTCCGGTAGTGGCAGTTTCGCAAGGTTGCAAGCCGATTTGTTAGATTATTTGATTAATACGAAGGGTTATACTAATATAAAATATTATACCCCAACAAATGAACCACTGGGATATATTTCAGGATTCAATGTTTGGAGTACGATGATTGTAAATTTAAAAAATGAGTTGGTTTCAAGAGGATTACCTTCAAACCTATTAATAGGAGCAGATTCTTGGAGTGATTGGATTTGGTATCCGGCAAGGGATAATAAAGCACAACTTATTGGTTATGACTTTCATAATTATTTGAACGATACGCCCGATGACACTTACAATCAACTCTACAATAGAACATTAGAGACTTTTTTGCAAAACTCAGTGAATTTGATTAAAGAACAGGATAATACAAATAAACCTGTGTTATTGTCTGAGATGGCGCCAATGGGTGTGCCGTTTTTAGATTGGCCTGTAGCTACTGCTCCGGCTCATTGCAGGATTGAAACGTATGAATATGGTTTAGGTTATTGGGATTACGGAATTCAACTTTTACGTTCGGGAATAGCTACCGGTTTAGCATGGGGGTTGGATGGTTTCGACCAGAATAAAAACTCAGGAATGTGGAATAATGCCGGAACGTATGGTGGAATGACTTTGCGTCCGTGGTATTATACATGGCAACTTATGTGCCGTTATTTTCCGGCCGATGCAAAGGTTTTGAAAATGTCTGAAATGGAAGGTAAAAAAGATTTGAGAATTGCCGGAGTAAGAATCGGACAAAACGATTATACATTTGTTGTGGTTAATCGTCGAAATTCAGCCGAAAGCAAGACTCAAACCGTTACATTTAAAGCCACCGGGCAAAGCAAAACCTTTTACGTATATACCTACAGTCGGAATTATTATGGTAACGGGGTTGAATTGTCACTTCCTTATACTACCATCACAACAAATAGTTTAACGAATGAGGGTGTTACTGTAAATGTTCCATTAGAATCAGGTGTTTTGATTACCACTTTGCCACCATTGGTTGAAAGTAGCATTCCAACTGTAAGTTCATATAAAGTTGATTTTGAAACAGATAGTCTATATCAAATTGCTGTTAATAAAGATTTTGGAGTTACGGCAAATAAATCAAGTAACCCTCGAAATACCACGGCTAATCCGAGCACTTATGCCTGTCAGGTAACGCAATCGATGCCACCAGTCTTAGCAACCGATCCTGGAAAATCAATGGTGGTAATAAAACCCAAATCTACAATTACGATAACGTCAGAAAAACCATTTCTGACGTTTCAAACTTATAGAAGTAGCTATTCTTGCAATGCTGCGTTTGGGATAAAACTGAAACAATCCGGAAAAATTATAGGTTCAAATTTTGCCGAGACACGCAGACAATGGGAAACACGGTCTTTAGATTTGTCTGCTTATGTTGGTCTGGAAATTGACCAATTTGTTTATTATCCTAATACTGATTTTTATTCACTTTACACCTTTACTGATGAAATAAGTGCACTAGATAATATTGAAATTACAAGCAGCGGAACAAACACGATACTTCCTTCTGAAATTATTTCGTCATCAAATTTCACTCCTATTACCTTGAATTGTAACTACGATTTCGAAAATTTACAAAACGATATTTTCCCTGGTTTACTTATAGCTGATCCAAATTCATCAGTTGCCCAATCTGAAAATCCCCGTATAATTGATAATAATATAAGCTTAAAGACATTAAAAGTTACTCAAACTCCACCAAGTAATAATGCATTTGGTGTTGCCCTAAACCCAATAGCAAATATTCTTATAACACCTCAAACTTATTTGTTGAATTTTCAGGCATA
>JBBQMQ010000351.1:0-4988 GCA_038329115.1 Bacteroidales bacterium | reverse complement strand
AAAGCAAAAGCTTGTGCCGACCCCAATAGAGCAAAAGAACTGCTACAATTGGCTAAAGTGCTTAAAAACAATGCGTTTTACAAACCGGAATCTTTTTACGAAGCGTTGCAATTATCATGGCTTTATACCTTGATTTGCGGTTCGCTGGAATTGGGTAGAGTGGATGTTTATTTAGGCGATTTCTATGTAAACGATATTGACAATGGTATCATTACCGAAGAAGAAGCTTTGTCGCTGATGCATTCGTATTGGCGGTTGATTAACGAACTGTTCCGCGATGTGGATGGACGTGTGATTATTGGTGGTCGTGGACGCAGGAACGAAGAAAATGCCGACCGTTTTGCTTTATTGGTGTTGGAAACCATGCGGACTTATGGAAGAGCAATTTTGCCACAAACAACGCTTCGTTTTTACGAAGGAATGAATCCCGAATTAATGGAAAAATCCATTACGCTTATTGGCGATGGACATACTTTTCCACTACTTTATAACGATGATGTGTTGGTGCCAAGCGTTGCTGCTGCGCACGATGTCCCACTGGTAGATGCCGAGCAATACATGCCGCTCGGATGCGGCGAAATTGTAATTGACCATGCCGGATTTGGTACGCCAAGTGGCTCACTGAACGTACTTAAAGCGTTGGAAGTAACCATGCGGAATGGAATTTGTCCAATAACTGGCAAACAACTTGGTTTGCAAACTGGTCATTTAAAGGATTTTAAAACCTACGACGAATTTTTCGAAGCATTCAAAAAACAATTGGCATTTTTTATCGAAATACTTGCTGACCACGAAGAGTTGGAATATGTAGAGTCTGCAAAACAAGCACCTTACTTGTATCTGAGTATGTTGTACGACGATTGCATCGCACGCGGTAAAGCCATTTTTGCAGGTGGAATCAGATACCTCGGTGGTTCGCTGGAATCATTCGGAAGTGTAAATACGGCCGATAGTTTAACCGCGATTAAAAATGTGGTTTTCGACAAAGAGATAATCTCTGCTGAACGCTTGATTGCTGCGTTGGATGCCAATTTTGTAGGCTTCGAAAAGGAACACAAGTTATTGAAAGAATCACCGAAATACGGCAACGACGATAGTTATGCCGACGATATTATGGTGCAACTTCACGATTTTATGTGCAATACCATGCGTGACCAACGCGACCGGACAACTCTGGACTGGTACCTGAATGTGCTCATCAACAACAAGCAAAACACCATCCTGGGTCGCTGGGTAGGTGCTTCGGCAGATGGACGGAAAGCAGGGCGCGAAATGGCTAATGCTAATACGCCGGCTGGTGGAAACGACAAAAAAGGCATAACAGCGCTGATTAATTCGTTGGTAAAACCAAGTCATAAAATTCATGCAGGAACGGTTCAGAATATGCGTTTTGGAAGGGATTTCTTTACGAACGACCGACCAAGATTTGAAATTCTTTTGGACACATACTTCAAAAAAGGAGGCGCCCAAGCGATGATAACGGTTATCAATCGGGGTGATTTAGAGAAAGCACTGGTTGAGCCCGAAAAACATCAGGATTTGTTTGTGCGTATTGGCGGATTCAGTGCGCGATACATCGATTTGCCAAGGGATGTGCAGTTAGAAATTCTTAGTCGTACGACGTATTAATGTAGAGACGCGGCATGCAGGTTAATGTAGAGACGCAGCATGCCACGTCTCTACCAAAAAAAATATATGAATCATTCAGCAATTATATTTGACATTCAGCGGGCATCGTTGCACGATGGTCCCGGTATCCGGACAACCATTTTCCTGAAAGGTTGCCCGTTGGATTGTCTTTGGTGTCATAATCCCGAAGCTACGTCGATAAAACGCCAGTTATTTTTCCATTACGATAGATGTACAAATTGTGGCGATTGTGCAGCTGTATGTACTGAAAATGTTCATAGCATTGTAGAAGGTATTCACACTATCGATTACGATAAATGTAAATTGTGTGGTAAATGTGTGGAAGCCTGTAATTTCAACGCGTTGAAAATTATAGGCA
This sequence comes from Bacteroidales bacterium, assembly GCA_038329115.1. Lineage (GTDB taxonomy): Bacteria > Bacteroidota > Bacteroidia > Bacteroidales > Paludibacteraceae > Paludibacter. The sequence goes on along the minus strand of JBBQMQ010000351.1, from coordinate 2,980 downwards.
AAGAAATGACCGTGGACGAAGTGATGTTTGAAGTAATGGCCGACTTCGATTTCTATAAAAATTCGGGAGGCGGAATAACACTGAGCGGCGGTGAACCGCTGTTTCAATATCCTTTTGCAAAAGCACTTTTAAAATGCTGCAAAGAAATGGGTGTGAATACTTGTGTTGAAACTTCAGGTTTTGTTTCGCCCATTAAGTTCAAGCAATTACTGCCATTCATTGATGTGCTGCTTTTCGATTACAAAATTACCGATTTCGCAGATCATAAAAAATACACCGGAGTTCCCAACCAAGCCATTCTTGAAAATCTGAATGCAGCTTACCGCTATGGAACAGCAATCATTTTGCGCTGTCCCGTGATTCCTGAAATTAATGATAATGATTGGCATTTCAATGCCATAGCTGAACTTAGCGCAAAATATCCAAAACTAAAAGCAATCGAATTATTGCCATATCACGACATGGGCAATAATAAACGAATCAGTATTGGCATTAACGAAACATTAACAGAACTCAAAACAGTGTTGCCCGAGATTTCAGATAGTTGGATTGCGCAACTAAACACACTAGGCTGTCACAATGTTAAAGTAGGATAAACCCTGTTATAGGTCTGCAAATGTATTCCGTTCGTAAACTGCTAGACAAAGATTTCGAACGTACGTTGTACACTGTTGCGCAAGCGGGCTACAGTAAAACCAAGCAAGAGGTTTTTAGTGAAATTTATTGCTCTTGGAAACAAATAAATACCGTTTGACAATGAACAGTCGGTGGTATTGGATTCGAATACTCCTTATTAGCTTTTTTGCAGTCATATTCGTACCATATTCACTGTATATTCTATAATAATCCATATATAATCTGTATAAAGTATGGATTACATATGAATTGTTTTCGAATTAATTATAAATATGCTTTGTTTTTAATGACTTACATCTACGGTAATGATACAGCTAATTGTCAGTAGCCATTGAGTTAGGCAAATTGGATGCTTATGGAAACTCAACGCATGTAAGAGGAGGCGATTCTGGGAAAATTTTGAGAGTAAGGTGTTGATACGTCAAACTGAAAGTTATCAAATCAAATTATTTTTTGTAAAATTGAAAAGCTTTTTACAGTCAACAAAAAAAAAGATGTATGTTTGCACTCTCAATAATCAGCAATACAACGAACTGATATTGATTGTTACCTTCAAATAAACATGCAAAAAAATCACATACATATTGATTACGAGTTGCTTATGCAGTTGCGAGATGGAAATGAGAGGGCTTTTTCAGTCGTTTTCGATACCTATCATCGCTATTTGTATGTAATTGCTTGCAGGTATTTAATGTCCGAGAGTAATGCCGAAGATGCTGTGCAACACACCTTTATGCGCTTGTGGGAAGGGCGCGAATCGTTCGATTACAAAACCGGCATCAAAAACCTGCTTTTTACCATCCTGAAAAACTACATGCTGAACGAAATTAGGCATAACAACCTGGCAATTCAGAAAAATTACGAACTGGCGCAGTTTGGTGAGGAAATGGAAGCCGATTTTTTACAGAACTTAGAAGATACGGACTTTAAAACACATTTATACAAACTCATTGATCAACTGCCACCGCAAAAGCGCGAAGTATGTTTGCTGAAAATACAGCAAGGCATGACGAATCAGGAAGTGGCAGACGCCATGAATATCTCGATACCGACCGTAAAATCGCATTATACACAGGTAATTAAACTCTTGCGTTGGCAGTTAGATAAGCTAATCATCATCGTTTTGGTAATAAGGCATTTTATGTAATTATACAGATTACAAGAACAAAGAACAAAGAACAAAGAGCCAAGAGTCAAGAGTCAAGAGCCAAGAGTCAAGACAAAGCAAATAGATAAGATATTTTAAAACTATAATATCAATTAATTCATTCGTAATAAATAAAATGAACATAAACTCATACTTTCGGCACAGATAGGTGTTTAATGAGGTATAGGTATAAAAAAATAGTCCAATATAATGGATACAAAGATTATTGATAAGGTTCTTTCTAAATCAGCTACACCCGACGAAGCTCGTAGGGTGGCAGCTTGGTTTGCTACTGCAGAAGGACAGCAGTATTTCTCACAGCGGTACGACCGCGAAACGTATTTGCTCAACGAAAAGCTGCTCGAAGAGTGGTCAGACCACGAGATTCCTTCTGACAAAATGAAAATCCGATTCCTGTCGCAATTAAAAATGGGTGTTCGCACTTTCAGATTTAAATTCGCAGCGGCAGTACTAATTCCATTTTTGGTGTTGGCTGGTGCATTTACGTTTGTTGCCAATCGATCGGGCGTTTTTCAGTCGGACGAAATGGCCGAGTTTGTTGTACCTTACGGCGAACAACTCAATGTGGTACTTCAGGATGGCACACAGGTGCAGCTCAATTCCGGTTCACGCCTCCAATATCCCAAAGCTTTCGGTTTATTCAATCGTAAAGTAAAACTTACGGGCGAAGGTTATTTTGCAGTAGCTAAAGAAACAACCCGTCCTTTCGAAGTGGATTTGGAACAGATAAAAGTGCGTGTTACAGGAACGCATTTTAATGCAAAAGCCTACGCCGATGATAAAAAGATACGCGTTGCATTGGAAGAAGGAAGTGTCAATATTGCTGATAATACAAATAAAACTTATCCAATGAAAGTTGGCGAAAGTGCCGAATACGATAAAACAACGGGACTTTGCAAAATTACCGAAGCACCCGACATGGGCGTACACACCGCCTGGCGCACCAAAAGTCTGAATTTTTACCGCACACCGCTGAAAGACATTCTGAAAACACTCGAACGGCAATACGAAGTGCAGTTTGATGTGAGCGACTCAGCATTGTTGAATTATCGCTTTAGCATTTCGACAAGCAAAATAAATCTGAATGAAGTGCTTAGCGATTTGGAAAAAGTATCGAAAGTACGATTTATGCAGAACGACGAAAGTAAATATAGTATTTCGGCGAAGAATTAGAAG
>JBBQMQ010000350.1:0-4999 GCA_038329115.1 Bacteroidales bacterium | reverse complement strand
ATATAAATAATAAATTCAAAATGACAGTTTAAAAATAGACAATAAAAATAAAGGACTGTATTAGCAGTCCATTTTTAGATAAAGGTGTTTTAATTGATATCAAATTACTCAATTTTACTTGTCAACTTGATACTGTGTACTCATTGATTCGTTAAAGAGCTTTCGTGGGTCAATATTTAATATGTTAACTCCCGTTTTTAGATTTACACCATCTAAAATAGTAATCTCATTTTTTAAAACCAACGTGTAAGTCCGATTATCTTGATCAAACTTATAATCTATATTTACTATTTTACTGTTTAAATCCCATTTATATAAGCTTCGTGTTGCATCGATATCCAGTAAAAGAGATGGTGCAGGATTCCCAATTTTAATATATCCAGGTCTGGGAGATGCGAAAAAATTATTGTTGGAGTAGTTATTCATATTGGCAAATTCGATGGCGTGTTTTTTACAATCAATAAAAATATTGTTTTCAACCCGATGATTGCAAGTTATACCTCCACGCATATCAACAATTCGTTCAGCATTCAAATAGGCGCCATACCCAGTGTTTTCAGCGTCAATAATCAAATTGTTCACAAAGTTTATGCTATCTGATCCGTCGGTATAAAATGCCGAACCACCAGCGCCGTATTCGCCACTTAACCAATACTGACAACGCATTTTGTAAAAAATATTATGATCAACTAAACAATTATTTCTGCTTACTTCAATATAAATACCACCCCGAGCAGTAGTAATGTCAGAAAAAAGGTTTGATGTAATTCTACAATTTTTATTGCTTTTATAATCCAACCAAAGACCTGGTGCATGGGTGATCTTAGAAAAAATATTGCGTCTGATTAAACAGTTTTCTGCTTGATGAAATTTTATTCCACCCGATTCAAAAGCATGTTCAGCATCGTGAAACCCTATGTTTTCAAACAAATTATCTTCCACCAACATGGATTTGGCTCTGTAACATTGCAGGCCAGCAATGCCACAGTTACGTACAACATTTCCTCGAAAAACATGCTGTGCTATTTCCGATTGATCCGTTGTGGTCCACGACTCGTTACCCATATCAATGCCCACACTATTTGCCCATTCAAAAATACAATCTTCTACTATCCAGTGATGACCACGCGAAGTCGAGACCATGCCACGCTGAGGAACCGGAAAACCATTCCCAGCATGTCGAAATGTTAGACCCTTGAGTTGAATATATCCCAATCCATATTCTTGAGGAGCAAAAACCTGTTCGACATTTGTAAACTCTAGTTTACAGTCCTTTGGCGATTTGTCTTTCGGTAATTTAATATGAATACGTAATCCGTTGTGCTCCACCCAAAATGAAAAATCGGGTGCTTTGGATAATTCTGATGGCGTGGCAACTTGATTTGCCTTAGTGTTATCAATAAAAATCAACCCGCGACGCTGAAAATAAACTTCCATTTTGGCTTGTTTGTAATTGAGCCACTCAATATCATTAGGCAAATTCAACATACCAAATGGATTATAACCTTTAAACCAATCAGGATTCAGATTGATTTGCCAAAAATGAGATGAAGAATCGTTTGTCTGATTCAGTACTTTTCCGCTAAAAACCCAGCCCTTGCTGTTTTCAAACAGCTCGGCGGACACAAGTACCGATCCACATACAACAACATCATCACCTTTAGCTGCTTCATAACTAATCATCTTATCTGGAGTCGAACCTCCATATTTGGGATTTACACTTTCACGATATAAACCCGAATGGATAATTACACGTTCTCCCGACTTAAGAAGTTGTGCTGCTTTGTTTATTGTTTTAAAAGGATACAATTCTGTGCCATCATTCCCATCTGATGCATTTGATTGATTTTGAGCTACATGATACGTTCTATTATAAATTGTTTTGTTCTCCCACAAAGCAAAATCTCTTCCATTAGCTAATTTATTATCCACCACAGTAGGATAAAACTGAACACCGAAGACTAATGCACTAAAAAATAGTAAGCCGAAAATACCAAGTGCTTTTCTCATAATATTAAATGTATAAAGTGGCAGTATAAGATTTTTATACTGCCACTTTTTTATTGAACAAATTATTTTATTGTTATTTTTTAATAGACTACTAATTTTTTAGTTGTATTGCCAATTGATACAATATAAACTCCCTTTGTTAAACCTGACGTAGAGATTGTTTTACTTCCAGAAACTTCAGTTTTCAATAATAATCTACCATTCAAGTCTCTGAGCGATAATGGCAAGGAGATATTTGTAAATGTTTCTATAAAAATTGAATTAGAAACTGAACTATGATAAATTTTGAAGTCTAAACTACCTATATTTAAAATTGAAGTAGAATTTGTATAAACTGGAGTTAATACAACATTTTTACCAGGTACTGAAAATGTAGTAGAAATTTGAGTTGAATCAGCAATATATTTACCGCCACCCTGCCAGTAACTAAAAGCATTACCAGATTTAGTTGCAGCTGCTAAAAGTGAGATTTTATCCGCTTCGGCATATTGTACAGCTGCTGCACCATCAATCACCACATTGTATTTGGCAGGTGTAGTTCCACCAATCAATCCAAAGAACCCTGAGAATTGATCGACACTTGTATTCATAAATACACTTTGAACTGGATTTACGGCGAAAATCTTAGATTGATTTGCTTTATCTGCTTCAGAGCTATAATTAACGTCACCACCATACACAATGCTCTTATCAGCATTTGAGAATTTGCGAACTGCAACAGCATTTCCTTGATTTCTCATTATCACCCTGTCCACCAACTCGCGGTATTCCAAGGTTGGATTCATAATACAAATAAATGCACCGCCAGTGTAAGCTAATTCAGGAAAACGATCCAAGGTAAGTGGAGCTCCATAAGCAGATGAACCTGTAAAATAAACACGACCATCGTCATCGGCAGTTAAACCACCTCCTTCTACATTAAATGTGTTACCTCTACCATTCGGTAGGCGTGCAGTAAAACTCTGACCTTCGATATATGCTCCAGTAGCAACATTGATTCGACCAACAAAAGAGTGGAATTCGGTACCTACATTTGATAATGTGTGATAATTATCTCCGCCAACAAAACGTACCTTTTTCATAATGTTGTATGGACTGTAGCGGAATGGGTGATTCCCTCCTGAACATTCGCCAGCAAAGTAAAGTAACCCATCCTGCCCGATATCGCAACGAGAAATACGTGAATCGGCCATATTATTCTCTGATCGATTCAACCAGTTTGGAGAAGTAATATCATTAATCCAGTTGTATCCGTTAAATTTCAAGACGCCACTAAAAGAGAATATTCTCAGACCAGGTATATCAACTGGTAAATAATTATTTGTATCGGGCAAGGCAGAAGCATATATATTCTTCCATCCGACTACTACTGCCGACTGGGATGCTTCGTCAATACAAACATCGTTGCTGTAATTCGAAGCTCCACCAAACGTTGACAATACATCACCGGCAGGACTTAATATAATGTTAGTTACATTATCCCATTTCTTACCAGCAAAATCTACACCTAAACGCGTAAGTAAAACAACATAACCCGTTTTCCCAGCGTCAATACGATATACATTTTTAGAAAAATTCTTAGCATAAATAACTTGATCTGCCAATCTATTCAACTTAACCATTCCGCTATTTCCTGCAGCTACATAAATATTATCGTTATCATCAGTCGAGATATCAACGGCATAATTTCCTATTTTTGTAACTGAAAGCACTTTTTTCCCATCAGCAGACATACGTACCACCGCTCCTCTAGAAGCTGTAGTAGCGCCATTGAGCAAATGAAGTACTGCTCCATCAGGAATTACAGTTCCCCAATCGCAAGCAAGCACTATCACACCATCCGACAATATCTCAGTGCCATACACTTTTCCTGAATTAGCATCACCACCAAGATAGGAAGAGGCTGAAATATCATACACTTTGCGATCGGCATAATTTACAAACAAGGTATTTACTCTTTCGGTGTTTTTCCCTAAATTATCAGTAGCAATAGCCTTAATAGAATATACCCCTGGATAATTAGCTGTCCAATTAAGCGTATAAGGTGCCGAAGTAGCTTCTCCAATTTTAGTAGCACCTACATAAAATTCCACTTTGGCTATTGTTCCATCCGAATCATACGCATTGGCAGTAAACGCCACGCTGCTATTTAATGCTACTTCAGCAGCATTGATAGGAGCGGTAAAAGCAACAATTGGAGGCAAATTTGAATTTAATCCACCTAAACCGGAAACTGAAATATCATCAATTAGCAATTCAGTATAACTCGAAGTTGAAGCGACACATTGAAATAAAAACGAGTAATTACCTGCCGAAGGACATGGTATTGAAAGCGTATAGTTTGCAAAGCTCGTAGTAACTAAACTTGAAACATTACTCCAAACGGTATCTGTACCATTTACCAAACCAGCCTTTAATGCGTACAGATTAGCGGTGGCAGATTTAGCGCTCACTTTCACGGTATATGTGGAAGCAGAAAAATACAAGGGTGTTATATAACGCATATAGTTAATAGCGGTACTTTTTCTACGAAAGCATTTTGTTCCATTAACGCCTATTGCACTTTTTATGTACCAATCATTCCCTCCAGAATTGGTAGAAACAACCCAATCACCTGAACCATCTTCAAAATTATCGGATATCATAACACCAGTAGTAACTGCATTGGATGTAATTACAATCGGCGCACTGTAGGTTGATAAACCTGTATTATCGGTTGCCATGGCTGAAACAGTATAACTTCCAGCATCGGGATTACTCCAAGTATAGTTATAGGGTGCAGTGGCATCTGTAGAAACAATACTACCATTTACCAAGAATGAAATTTGCGCAATACTACCATCAGCATCAGTTGCAGTAGCAGCGAAATTAACCGCTGCCCCTTGATTGATAGAAATATTTGAAGCTGGTAAAGTAAGCGTACATGCTGGTGGAGTATTAACTCCTACAACCGTAATTTTAGAAGAAATTGTAGAATCGTTGTTGTTGT
>JBBQMQ010000349.1:0-5001 GCA_038329115.1 Bacteroidales bacterium | reverse complement strand
TCTTCCAATATCAATGAGCTTATAAGATGCTTGTAGTGTGTCATCTGCATTTTTAAAACATGTTAATGCGATTTTATATTTTGATAAAGACTCTATATAATCTTTTTGAAGAGAACAAATGTCCCCCAAATCTGAGTAAATTTTCCCCAAAAAATAATATTCATCAGTATTTTGAAAAATATCCAGTGCTTTTAAATACAATCCTGTCGCTTTATCAAATTGCTGTGCCTTTTTATACAAGCGTGCTTTGTAATAAAAACTAATTGCTAATTCTCTATTCTTGCTGGTTTGCAAATAGTAATTTACCGAAAAATTAATAACAGAATCGGGTTGAAGTGTTTGATTGGTTTTGTCGAGAGCCTGAAAAAGTAAGATCCCATATAAAGCTCTATTATCCTTGGATAACGTTTTAAGAGGAATTCGTTGTAAAAAAATAAGCGCTGAATCGGGTTTGTCTTTAAGCGCTTTTTCTGCAAGTTTTAAATTTATTGGCGAGGAAGTACAGCCCATTAATAACAGACCACAAAAAAGAATAATTATTCGGGTATTATGCGGCATATAGTTTCATGCACTTGGTGTTTTAGAAAACACGGAATTTTTATGCAAAACTACAAATTAATATTCATGTATAAGTCCTATTTTAAGGGCTTTTAGAACAGAAAAAACACAAAATTATATTAAAAAGATTCCTTTACTTGAAAAAATAACAAATCAGGCAATTGCTAATGTAAAAATACTCACTTTCACACCTTCAATCTGGAGTAGTGCTCTAACACATGCTTCTAGTGTAGAGCCTGTAGTTAAAACATCATCAACGATCAAAACATGTTTTCCAACTAGACTTTCTTTATTACTTATTTGAAAAATACCTTCTGTGTTTTCATACCTTTCGAATACGGATTTTTTAGTCTGGGTAGTGTTCTCACGTTCTCTGACCAAGGTGGTTATATCTTGGGGTTTACCTAAAACCGTTGAGAGTCCTTTTCCAATCCATTCACTTTGATTATATCCTCTTTTTTTATATTTCTTAGGATGAAGAGGTACAGGAACAATTACATCTATAGTAGAAAAATCTTTTGATTCGAGTAATTCAACGCCAGCATATTTTCCAAGAGTCTCTCCAATTTCTTTCAAATCCTTGTATTTTAACACATGCAAAAGCTTTTGAAAAGGCGACCCCTTTTGAAAAAAGAAAAAAGCTGTTCCTCTCAAAATAGGAACTTTACCCCAAAATCGCTTTTCAATAGGATTATCAGGTATTAAATGGTAATTTGTTTTTGGAATTTCGTGCAGGCAATTTAAACAAATGTGATGTTCGCTCTTTAGCAAATTTTCTCCACAAACAACACATAGATCCGGATAAAGTAAATTAACAAAATCTGAAAACGGATTAGATCTCATGATTTTAAATTGATTTTACATTAGGCTTAGTAATAAATTTAACCCTTTTGGTATAAAAATAATTAACCCAATTGTGGCTGAAACAATAGCACTTACCAATACAGCACCTGCTGCAATATCTTTGGCTTTGCCCGCCATATAATTATGATTGGGAGAAATCAAATCTACAATATATTCAACTGCGGTATTCATCATTTCCATTGAAATAACAAATCCAAAACAGAGCAAACATAAAAGCCATTCGTTTAAGGAAATATCAAATAAAAAACCACAAATTATCACCAGAATTGCTACAACACCATGAATTTTCATGTTCGTTTCCGACTCAAAAACTGATTTTATCCCATTCCATGCAAAACCAAAGCTTTTAATCCGTTTACTAATGCTCTTATTCATAATTCTAATTTGATAAGTTTCGAATACAAATAACGCAAAAAAAATTCAATCTACAATTGATATTAAAAAAAAGTCTGACAAACATGATTGTTTATCAGACCTATAAATATCAGATGTCAGTTTTCCTACACTTTTACGCGACTCATCTGACTTATTCGTTTTTTTTACAATAAAACTACTAAGTAAGTGAATTCCATCCTTGTGCCTGCAAAGCAATTTCTTCTCCTTCGCGCCCAACAAGATTTAATCCTAATTCCGGTTTTGTCATGTGTCCCACAATGGCAATACCTTCCAGCGTCAGAATTTTATCATAATCTTCGAGCGAAACAGTAAACAGTAGTTCGTAATCTTCACCGCCATTCAGAGCGGCCGTTACAATATTCATATTCAGTTCTTCGGCCATAACAACAGCCTGATAATGAATTGGAATTTTGTCTTCATAAATCCTGCAACCCGTATTACTTTGGTTGCAAATATGCATCAATTCCGACGATAAACCATCTGAAATATCCATCATAGCCGACGGAACAATTCCTTTCTCGTTTAACAATTGTATAATGTCTTTTCTGGCTTCAGGTTTCAACTGACGTTGGAGTATGTAATCTTTTTCCTCAAAATCAGGTTGTACTTCGGCGTTTCCGGCAAAAACAATTTTCTCGCGTTCGAGCAACTGCAATCCCATGTAGGCTGAGCCTAAATCGCCGGTTACACAAATCAAATCGGTTTGTTTTGCGCCGTTACAGTACACTATTTTATCGGTTTCTCCTTCACCAATACAGGTTATGCTTATGGCAAGTCCGGTAAGGGAAGCCGAAGTATCACCGCCAATCAAATCGACTCCATATTTTTTGCAGGCTAATTGAATACCGGCATACAATTGCTCCAGATCTTCCACCGAAAAACGTTTGGAAACACCAATTGAAACTGTTATTTGTTTCGGTGCTCCGTTCATGGCGTAAATGTCCGAAAAGTTTACCACAGCAGCTTTGTAACCTAAGTGCATAAGCGGTACATATACCAAATCGAAATGAATTCCTTCCAGCAACAAATCGGTGGTAACCAATACTTTTTTGTTTTCGTAATTAAGCACTGCAGCGTCATCTCCAACGCCTTTTAGTGTTGATGAATTTTCTGTTTTAAATTTTTCGGTAAGGTGTTTGATTAATCCGAATTCTCCGTATTTCGATATTTCAGTTCGTTGCATAGTTGGTATATTAAAAAAACTTTCCAAAGTTTAATGCTTTGGAAAAGTTATGTTTTTTGTTGATTAGCAAGGGATTTTGTCAATTCTTATCTGATGTCTTCCGCCCTCAAACTCGGTCATGAAAAAAGTATCAACGATATTCAGTGCTTCCGGTTCGGTAATAAATCTGGCCGGTAACGAAAGCACATTTGCGTTGTTGTGGCGACGGGCCAAAGCAGCTATTTCTGCATTCCAGCATAGCGCGGCACGAATTCCTGCATGTTTGTTTACTGTCATGCTGATGCCGTTTCCGCTGCCGCAAATTGAAATACCGAAATCATACTCTCCGTTTTCGATGGCCGTTGCCATAGGATGTGCATAGTCAGGATAATCGCTGCTTTCAGCTGAAAATGCGCCAAAATCTTTTACCTTTTTAGCGCCTTCGCCTTTAAGGTATTCAATAATCTTTGATTTCAATTCGTAACCGGCATGATCTCCGCAAAGGGCAATCCTGTAATTCTTAAATGGATTCATAGCTTGTGTTTTTATAGTTCTGCAAAAGTAGAAATTAATTTTCAACAATTCTCATTTTTCAAGTTTTCATTGTGAAAAATGAAATTGAATGAACTATAGAAGTAACACATTTCAGCCACTTTGGTTGAAAAAGAACAACACATCTTTCTTAGAATCAAACGAGTTGGAATTTTTTAAATAATCTGACAGTTATTTCGGCGTAGATTTGAGGTTAATTATTGCTTCACCATTGAAACTAAAATATCCGTAAAGATTTAAATCTGTTCCTGTATTTTACCCAAAATGAATCCTCTTCTGCAATGCTTTTCTTCATGTCGTCGATAGAAATTTCCAAGCCCCTAATTTGTGAATTTATATTCGCATCATCCGAATTTACAGATTGAATTGTCTTTTCAGTCAGTTCAATCTGCTGTTTTACAGGCGAAAGTAAGGATATTAATTTCTGATCGTCAACGGATTTTTTATTAATTTGATTGTTCTTACTCGTAACATAAAGATTAAAACTTTCAACAGCTTTATTGAAGAATGAAACTGCCACGTTAAATTTCTCGGTGGCGATGGCTTTTTGCAGATAAATTTTGTGATCCTTGATCAGATTATTTGTCAATCCGAACTTAATCATTCGTTGGTTTTCCTGAACAAGTTTTTCAAGTTTCCCCGATTCGGAGAACTTTTTAATGGAATCGGTATAGTTGAAATAAGAATGAATTTTCAGTTTCGTGAAATCTCCCGATTCAATTTCCTTGGAAGACAAAGGATTATCGATAAATTGCCAGATAGGATCGAACGGAATGTGAGTTTTAATAAAATCAGCCGGCGAAATGAGACAAAACTGATCGTTGAAATAGCGTTTAAATTTTCCGTTTATCAATGAACCTGCAGCCCAGGTGGCATCAAAATTATAGAATTTGGAATCTATCCGCACGGCATTCCAGGCATGGGCAAGTGTTGCAATTTTTTTATCAGTAATGGTATAACCCATAATTACATACGAATCGAGCCCCACAGATTTACAACAAGCATTAAAAAGCTCGGCATAATGGGCGCAAACTCCTTTTCTTTTCAATAATACTGCATCTACGAGTTCCTGCGGGTTTGAATATGTATTGTCTTTCGAATTCATTTGAGCTACATCGTAATTGATATTATTCGAAATCCAAAAATAAATAGCGCGGGTCTTTTCGAAAGGCGAAGTCAGATTTCGGGTCAGGTATCGGGCAATTTCGTCAGCCGTTTTCAAATTTGAAGGTACAGAGCCGGATTGTGCATCTACTTTTGAATAGTCGATGCTATACGAAGAGAGGCAGTTGATCAAAATAATACAAAAAAGAAGAAAATGTTTCATTGACTTACAAACGGAGAAAAACAAAAAAGCGTATTTAAACTTTCAGAAAAGTCAGAAATACGCTTTTAAAAATAAGAATATGAAAATGGTGAACAAAATAGTAAAATACAGGACAAATCTATAAGACCCCTATCTTGCCACC
>JBBQMQ010000348.1:0-5009 GCA_038329115.1 Bacteroidales bacterium | reverse complement strand
AGGCAAACTGTTGGCGCGAGGAACCGGATATACATTGCTTGTGCCTGGTCCTGTCCAACGATTACGATATGCTTCCACACTTACATTTGAGCTGGTATTTCTGGTTAATGCATCCAAATAATATCGGTTTACATTTACAATATCCTGACCAATACTGCCTTGTATAAAAATATTCAACGAAAAACCTTTCCATACCAAGTCGTTGGTAAATCCAAAAATAAAATCAGGATACGGATTGCCAATTACTGTACGGTCGAAACCCGAAATAATGCCATCGGGTTTGCCTTCGGGACCACTAATGTCGGAAAACTTAAAACTGCCCGGACGTGGATTTGCCGGATCTACAGGGCCGTTGTTTATTTCGTCCTGCGTTTGATAAATTCCATTAATCATATAGCCGTAAAACGAACCTATTGGATATCCAACTTGTGCAATGTGCAGTGGCTGACTGTTAACCACATTAAAACCCGGGCCTAAAAAGCTCTGCATAGTACCATCAAATTTCAGCACTTTATTTCTATTAACCGAGATATTACCATTTACTTTCCACTGAAGTTTTTTAGTTAAAATGCGTGCCGACAAGTCGAATTCGATCCCTTGATTTTCTACTTCGCCCGAATTGGATGCGTATTGCTGATAGCCTGTTGTGGGAGGAATGGGTAAATTTATCAATAAGTTGGATGTGTGCTTGTTGTAATAATTAAAAGCAAAAACAACCCGACTCGATAAAACAGATAGATCCACACCCGTATTGAACTGTTTGGTGTTTTCCCATCCTAAGTCCGGATTTGGCATATTGCCCGGATAATACACATTGGTAACAGTTTGGTTTATAACGCCAGTTGTGTTATTATACTTCGAAAGAGTTGAACCTACTGCAATGGATTGATTGCCCGAAATACCATAGCTTGCCCTCACTTTAAGCTCGTTAATTGCTTCCAATGGTTTCATAAAACGTTCGTTATGAACATTCCAACCAAGTGCCACCGAAGGAAAAACTTTCCATTTGCGTCCGGGAGCCAAACGAGTTGAACCATCGGCGCGAGAAGTGACTGTGAGTAAATAACGCTTGTCGTACACATAATTGAAACGTGCCAAAACAGAAGCAAGCGACCATTCGGTAGTTGTGGTTTGAGGCTTGTTTACAATAGTTGAAGTACCCATATTGTAAAAAGTCATGTTGTCGTTGGGAAAACCACCTGTATTAATGCCATCGGTGCTTGCCGACCAGCTTTGCCAGGTATAACCTCCCACCGCATTTAGCGAATGTATTTTCTTGAATGTTCGGTTGAAGTTTATGGTTGATTCGGACAGATAATCGGAATTTCGCACATTTCCATAATAAGCAAAACCCTGATTTTGGTCGCCAAGATAAGTCCCACGGGGCATGTAGTATTGACGCAAGCCATTCATTACTTTACCTCCCAAGCGTTGGCGCACAAAAAGGTATTTTGTAAAATAAAAATCCATAAATCCCGATACATTTACCTGATTTGTTCGGGTTTGGTCTTTGGCTTTGGTAATTAACAATAGCGGATTGGTCGTAATTCCAGAGTTGTAAATAGCTATTTCGTCGTCCTCAGGGTTGTAAGCATTGTAAATAGGTTGTGTGCGAAGTGCCGAAGCAATAACCGATGCACCCACATTACCAAATTTCGACGATTGGTTTACTGCCTTGTTAAGGCTCATCTCTCCATTAATATTTATGCCAAATTTTAATCTCCAACTTATTTCCCTGTCTAAGTTCAACCGGATTGTACCTCTCTCGTAATTCGTACTTTTCACAACGCCATTCTGATTAAGATAACCCAAAGCCAGTGCATATTTCATTTTTTTATCGCCACCACTGATGTTTAGTTGGTTGTTTTGTGAGAGACCGGTCTGAAAAATCAAATCCTGCCAATTGGTATCGGTGCCGGCATATTGACCGATATTATCATTTGAGTATGAAAAACTACCATCGTATTTATCTAAACTTGCTTCGTTGGAATAAGCTAAATATTCAGCTGTGTTTAGCACTGCAATTTTCTTTGGTACATAACTCATATCCGTACGGAATGAATATTCAACCCTGTCTTTTCCTTCTTTTCCACGTTTGGTTGTTACCATTACCACGCCGTTGGCACCACGAGAGCCATAAATGGCAGTAGCCGAAGCATCTTTTAAAATTTCAATGGATTCAATATCGTTTGGATTCAGAGCCGAAAGTGCATTCATGCCCGGAGTGTCGCCCGAATAGGAAGAATCTGTACCTGTTGTAACTCCAAAAGTTCCCGATTCCACAGGGTAACCATCGATTACCACCAACGGCTGATTGCTGCCCGTAACCGAGTTTGCTCCACGAATATTGAAGGTCATTCCTCCGCCAAGTGCTCCTGTATTTTGCACTATCTGCACACCCGAAACCTGCCCTTGCATCATTTCTTGTATCGACGAGTAGGCTTTTTCGGTTGACTTGTCGTTTTTTAGCTGACTTACAGAACCCGTAAGGTCGCTTTTTTTCAGAGTACCATAACCAACCACTACTACTTCGTCAAGCACTTTCTCGTTTTGTTCCAAAGCTACATTTAAAACTGCCGAAGTAGCTTTTACTTCCAAATCTTTGTAGCCAATATATGAAAAACGAATAATGGAAGATTTGCTAAGCACGGATGAATAATTTCCATTAATATCGGTAATAGTACCTTTGTTATCGTTTACAACAAAGATATTTACACCCACGAGTGGTTCGTTGCTTTGCTTGTCGACAACTTTACCCGTTACTTTAATGCTGCTTAGCGCTGTGCCTTGAGCAAAAACACCGAAAGCAAATATCATTAAAAAGCTAGTTACTAACAGAAACCGGATTTTTAATTTCAATCGTTGGTATCTAAACATGTATTTCTAAATTTAAAGTTACACAAAAAATCTTTCGACAAAGATAGAAATGATTCCCTTCAAAGTTAGTTTCTGTTTTATTACAAATAGTTTCTGTTTTGGTTTTTAGTCAAAAGGCCTGTTCTAAAGCCGATATTGTTATATCTGTAAAATGATTTTCAGCAAACAAAACAAAAACAGTAAAACCACCGTAAAATTCAACGGTGCGTTCTCCTGTTTTCAAAATCTAAAAACGACAATCTATGTTTTTACCTATACTATTCCAATAGGTAATGCCGTGTAATGCTCCGGCAGAACTCTGGTTTCACTTGGCCCAGCTGGTGGATTTGATTCCAATGCAAGGGATATTGCGTTATCGAGCGGTATCCATTCGATACGAGGTTTGATATATTTTTTCTTTTCCATAATATTAATTTATAATTTTGTCATTTACCATTTACTATTTTATCCCGCATACGGGATCTTCGTTTCACTACGATTAGCACATTGGCATATTATCACATTATCTAATTATAATTCTTTCCGTTACATTTCCAACTTTCACCACATAAACTCCACTCTTTAGTTTATAGTTTATAGTTTGTAGTTTATCGTTAAGAGCTCCGTTTGCAAGTTGCTGACCAACTGCGTTGTAAATGGCATATTTACTTCCTGCGTTTGCATTAATTACAATTTCGTTTTGGGCATTTACAAATACTGAAACTTGTTCGTTTTCAGGGTTTACAACTCCGGTTGTAATACTTGGACCTTTGAATAAAAGGCTAAATCTGTCGCCACTAAATGTTGCAGGACTAAAGGTGTAAGTCGAAACCCCATCTGTCAAATCGGTTTCAATCGAGGTGGCATTGTCTTTAAGTATAAGCTTTACATCCGATGGTAAGTTGCTAATTTCGTTGGCTTTTAGGCTAAAGGTTGTAGCAGTGCCGGGAATAAATCCTAAACTTATTTCCTGGTCCAAAGGAAGATTTCTCATGCCGTTCATAACCAATTTCTGAGTATCAGTTGTTGTGTAAATCTGCACTTCAGAGCTTGCCTCCATGTATTTTGGCGAATCATACCCATCGTAACCATCGGCGGCGTTGGTATCAAACAACAACAATGTTTCGTCGGTGCGAGTTCCATTTGACACTTCAAGGCGAACAAACTGACGGTCGGTATTTTTAATTGCTGGTGCCTTTAATGGATTAGACGATTGGTGCGAACGTGTTAAAAGGTTGTCGAGAACCAAATTTCCTGCTTCATTTGCACGCACCCAGAATGCTTGCATAAGAGGAATATTACCGTCAACCAATAGTTCGTGATTTGGTACAACTACATTTGTATTTGCATTGTATGTAAAGAATTTCCAGTTTTGATCACCGCCACTATTTACAGAACCCAAATTTGTACGAACGTAAATAGAAGGTTCAATTAATCTTTTAGGGGCTGTTCCACCATCGGGATTAGTTGTTGCATCAACAAATGCCTTTGTCCATTTCAAATAGGATGGATATGGATTGCCAATTAAATTAAAACCAGTTGAACTAATTCCTGAACGGGTTAAAGCAATAGTTATATTTCCGTGATTGAATTTGCCATTTGTTGGCGTAGTTTCCGAAACAAACTGAATAGTTGCACCAGTTGTGCCCGGCAAAGTAATCATGAGTCTGTTGTTTTTATATTCAAATATATTTTAGCGATTATGCAGCGAATACTCATTTCAAAATGAGCTTTTATTTAGTTTCCAATCAGTTAAGTGAGCATACATTTTAACACACTTTTCATCTAGTTTCATATCTTTTTCAAAGCTGTGTGCACATCGTATGCAAGGAGTAAAGAAACAAGCAGTTACATCTTCATGTAACTGCTTGATTTTCATTGTGGCCCAACTGGTCCACACTATTTTTAAATAATACCTGATTATCAAACGATTACACTCGGATAAAATTGCAAAATCGAAAAATAGGGCAAAAAATAGGCAAAAAATGTTTGACACCTAATATTTTTGTGTTTTTGAAGCGGTATCTTAGTGTATTTAGGGTCTGCTTAAAAACTCAGGCAGCAATTTGATTTAGATTTCGATATTTTGGATTAAATAAATAACGATAGTGAATATCGCAGACAAAAAGACCAACTATACTTTTCGGCAAGCG
>JBBQMQ010000347.1:0-5015 GCA_038329115.1 Bacteroidales bacterium | reverse complement strand
TCGCGCTTGCTGATTCCGAGTTTTGAGACATCAGCTACGCTAAATGATGTTGCAATGGCTTTAGATGCAATATCATTCCATTGTTTGCTGACATTTTTTGCATCAAAATCGAAAGTTGCCGCACCTTCCACCATCAGTTTTCCACCTTTATCTACATAACTTTTCAGAAAGTCGAAAGTGGATTTGCGGGCATATTGGGGATTGAGGAAAATCATCGCATCAAATTCATGTTCTTGAATTTCAGGTTTCCCATTTGCATTGATTTTTAGACGACCATCTGCAATCAAATCTGTTGGAACAAGTGCATTCAGATAACCCGCTTTCCATAGTTCGACCGCTTTTTCTTCAATTTTCAATGAATTATTGATATCGGTGATTCCGCGTTTGGTAGAATCGGGATACCAATTGGCCAGTGCTTCCATACCGAACACCACCAGTAGTTTGATTTTAGGGAATGAGGGATTGAAACGATTGAGCAAGCGGGCTGTATTTTCAACTTTATTAATTTCGGTAAGAGCCTCGCGTTCCTCTACGCTTACGCCCCATTTTTCAATATCGTTGATGGCATGGTAATGCGTGCGGATGCCGTACATCAAATCCGACATGGCTTTGGAGGTAATATCTTCCAGACTTTTGTTGTAATACATGTTATACATTACGTTTTGCGGATAACTAAACCCAATACCCATTTGAGTAGGAGTGGGAGTATGTTCATCGGTTTGACCGTAATCACGTTTTATATTCCACCAATTCAGCCCGGTTTGCCATATTTCATCGCCATCTAAAGTGTTATGGTGAGTATCGTGAAAACCGATAAAAGTATTCTTACCAAAAAACTCTTTCCCTTTGTCATATATAGTTCGTTCAACATTTATAGTACCGCTTCGCATCAAAGCCATGTAGTTGTTTATCGCTTTTATGCGGATTTCAGGATTGCCAACAGGTGCATATCGCATGTCAAAAAGCACTTTTTCAGGCGTTTTACCGCTTGCCGTTTTAAGTTTTTCCGCCATTGATAATGAATACGATCTTTCACGGAAAAATTCGTTTTTCTTTAGTTCCCAAGTTGTAGCGACACGTAGATTGGTATATTCATCCAGTGCCACGCCATCGAACGGAATATTGGAATAGCTTTTCAGCACTTGAGTGAGGTTATTTACCGCTTCAGCACTGTGATTACTACAATAATTATAAAAATGTTGGGTAAGAATATAAGCTGAGTAACCTTTCAACATATTTCCACCATTAATAGTGACGGCTACCGTTTCTTTAGTTTCTTTTGATGCACATTGAGCAGTTAAATCAGTCAAAGTTGCTGGAAGATAAAAACCGTTATCGGCTTTTTTGAACGCATAGACTTTGAAAAGTTCGCTTTTCAATAACAATTCCATCTTTCTGACATGCTTGGCTTTTGTGCTGAAAGAACCTGAACCATTTTCGTCCAGTACAATTTCACCTTCCTGTATAATCCGCTCTGTTTTTTCAATCGGTATATTATATTCTTTTTCCCAAAGTTGCAACCCAATTTTTATTCCTTTCTGATGCGTATATTTTACTAAATGTTCAAATACAGAATGCATTTTTGCCGTATCATAAAAATTTGGTCCATTTCGTGCAGTCAGAAATACTAACGAAAACTTTGAAAACTTTGCCAGACTATCTATCTTATCTTCAACTCTTTTTGGATTGAGCATATTATTATCGATAAACCAGTATGCTACATTTGGATGATTAACGGCATCAAATGAACTCACATACGAAAGTTTAACGTTTTCGGAATGCAAATTGGCAACCAGAAATAGTAAGAAAATGAAGGACGAGAAAATTTTTTGTTTGAATTTCATAAGATTATATTACATAGATTACTTTTAAAAAATTCCCGTTATAAGACTCTGATATAATTCAATTTCTCATAACGGGAATAAATACAACCAATCTATTTACCCTATCTACCTAATTAATTTTTAATAAATTTCCGTACCAATTGATTTTCTACTTGAACGAAATAAACTCCTCTCTCCAAATTTGAAACGTTCAGCCTTTCAATTAATACACCTGATGAAATAGGTTTACTAAATACTACTTTGCCATCAATTGATATAATTTTAATATTGCTATTCTGATTTTTGGCAGCCATAACCACATTCAACTCATCCATAACAAAGGTTGGGTAAATGTTCATAGTTTGTTCAAATGTATTAGCAATAGCATTGGGTGCTTTCTGTTCTGGAACAAATGAAACAGAACGCCACATACCATTTAACGCAACCGGCACTCCTTCTGAAATGGTATTAGAAAGTTGACATATAGAATCCTTAACGATATTAATGGGTGAATTATACCCACCAGCATCTATCAATTTAACCAGTTCACCACCTCTGTACCGATAATTTCCTGAAGACCCGGCAGTATACCAGGCAACTTTTCGTACCACATATAAAGTAACTTCACCACTTGTGGGATTGGTAACCTTTGCGCATACCCCAGAATAATTTTCAGTAAGCAAGCCATATCCACCATTGTATTGCCAGATATTATTTACTTTCGAATATTTCTTCAAACCATTTAATTTTCCTCTGAATGCATATTCGGCAACATACATTACATCATCTCCTGCCTCTGTTGCATTTACATTTACCGCTGTTATCTGCATTGGATCCTGAGAAATAGAGTCACCTATATTTTTAAGTGGCATTACAGCAACAACAGTTGTCTCAGGTGTTTTCGGATATGCGTCCAGATCGGTTCCCAACGAACCAACACGCGTACCGTATTTTACCGTTTTCCACAATATATTATTTATTGAAGTTAGGTATCTGGCATCAACACCAGCAATATTTACAGGTAATCCATCATTTATGTCAGGATTATAGTATTGAATATTTGTTTCACTACTACCCAACCAAAAATCTTTTCCGTTGGTAGTATAAACTCCTTTTGGAGCAGAATAATTGGCATATATCGGAGTAGGTTCTGTCATTGTATAAATTGATACTGCCGATAAAGCTGAAACAATAGGTACTGTTAATGTAATGTTGGCACCCTCTATACTAGCCACTTTTGCATTCAGTGGAATATTATAACCATACACATATTGCCCTACTGCAAATCCTGAGCCACCACTTGTTAATGCTATTATAGGTGTATTGGCAACAAGATTTGCTGTTGCTGTTGAAGCAGGCAACCTCAGCGTAGGTGTTAATACATTAACCGTTCCGTCGTATTTCACCACTGCTATACTTCGCGGAGCAGTCAAAGCATCAACCGTAGTTGAAACTCCAGAAGCTGTTGACAAACCACTAAGCGTTAAATATTGTCCATCACCTGATATTGCAGACAAACAAGTTTCAACAGCTTGTGGACCTAAAAAATCTGTAGGCAAAGCAATGGTTTGTACAAATTTACCAAATTTTGTATACTCATCCAAGAATACTTTATCACCTGTTGTAAGTACCGAACCTGTACCGACTCTGGTAACAACAATGTTGCCCGGTGTAAAGGGAGTTGCAGTTATTGTTGTTAAACAGACTGACAGAAATGCTATTAATATAAATTGTTTAGTTTTCATAATTCATTAATATTTAAATATTTTACACTATGATTATTTTATTGCTTTTTTGATAATTCTAGTTTTGTCGATTTGAACTTCAACAATGTAAAGTCCATTTGGAAGGTTCGTTGTTGGTATATTTACAGTTCCAGTTGTTTGGATTCCTGTGTTTATAATTTTTGCTATCTGTCCGTTCGAATTCAACAAACGAATAGTCATGAAATCTGCATTTTTAGATTTATAGTTTACTATAAATTGATTAATTCCTGCATAGACATTGAAATTTTCAGAATTTATTGGTTCAACAGAAGTGCTTGGACGCAGATCAGTCAATGTCCCAGTCCCTATGTTCATTGTACCGGCTTCATTGAGTGATGCTGTTGCTGATAATACTAAAGTACGCGTATTAAAATTTAGCGTTGCACCGCTCTGAATGTTTAACAAACCATTAATAGTTGTTGATCCTGAAAAACATAAATTATAGTTAGTGTTATTACCATCCAACTGTACATTTCCAGCCTTTAGTAAAAAGTAGGCATTTGGAATCACTATTGCTGTTGCAGCTGCTCCAGAGCCACCGCCACCTGTAAATGTGATAGCTGGTGCCGAAGTATATCCACTGCCCGGACAAGTGATAGTTATAGAACTTAGTGAACCTGATGTGATACCACATGTAGCTTTAGCAGCAAACCCAACCCAGCGCAAAACGGCTGTGCCGCTTATAATATCGCCACCAATTTTGGTGGTTGGAGCTGTTGAACCCGTTGTACCACCTGTAACAACTGTAAAAAGGCTTCCTCCATTTGTTCCACTGTTTATTTGACCATAAAATATTTGATCACCAGTAGTAAATGCTGTATTTGCTGTCCAAGGTGTACCAACAACTACTGTAGGTGCCGTAGTGTATTCGCTCCCATTATTTGTTCTTGAAGCATTTAATACACTCTGAGTACTAGTATTTAGCCCCGTCATTTCTATTCTCCCTGCTCCGGAATGTGGTATGGAGGATGTGCTGGTAGTGTTGGCGTTAAAAATACCGCTAACCACACTTCCGCCAACTTTTAAAGTATTACCACCATCATTTAAAATAGAAGAATAACTTATCAAAAGATCGTTTGTAATAGTAAGTATTCTAGAACCAGTAGGTAAAGTTACTGTTATGGTTCGACCTGCAGAGCTTCCTGCTTCATTAGCAATTATAACCAAATATGCTATTGTCTCTTCTGATAAATCTGTAGGTGAAGCAGAGACACCTGAGCTTGCAAAAGAACCTGAGCTAACACTTCTGCCATCAAAAATTAAAGTATCGCCCACGTTTGGTGAAACTCTTGTTAAACCAGTACCTGTAAATGTTACAGTAGGAGCAGAAGTATATCCAGTTCCTCCATTGGTAATGGTAACTGAACTAATCCTTCCATTGGCATCAAGGTTGGCGGTAGCTGTAGCACCTGAACCGCCACCACCA
>JBBQMQ010000346.1:0-5022 GCA_038329115.1 Bacteroidales bacterium | reverse complement strand
GACTTAAAGTAAAAAAAGTTTAGATTAATATGGATAAGAAAAAACAAGACGAAACTAACTCCAACTTCCCCCTCTCGGGGGGATTGAGGGGGGCTGGACTTGAGATGCCAGATAGCTCCGGTTTTTACGGCGATTTTGGCGGAGCATACATTCCAGAAATTTTGCACGGAACAGTAGAACGACTGAAAGAAGCTTATTTTGCAATAAAAGACGATGCTTCATTCAAAGCAGAATATTACGATTTGCTGAAAAATTACGTGGGACGCCCGTCGCCATTGTATTTTGCAAAACGTTTGTCGGCTGAATATGGGACAAACATCTACTTGAAACGTGAAGATTTGAATCACACCGGTGCGCATAAAATCAACAATGCACTGGGACAAATTTTGTTAGCGAAACGCATGGGCAAAACCCGCATTATCGCCGAAACTGGTGCCGGACAACATGGCGTGGCTACGGCTACGGCTTGTGCACTGATGGGATTGGAATGTATCGTCTTTATGGGCAAAACGGATGTTGAACGTCAGTTTTTGAACGTGCAAAAAATGCGCATGTTAGGTGCAACGGTTGAACCGGTTACGAGCGGCAACTGCACATTGAAAGATGCTACCAACGAAGCCATTCGGT
This sequence comes from Bacteroidales bacterium, assembly GCA_038329115.1. Lineage (GTDB taxonomy): Bacteria > Bacteroidota > Bacteroidia > Bacteroidales > Paludibacteraceae > Paludibacter. The sequence continues at coordinate 4,395 of JBBQMQ010000346.1, read as the reverse complement.
ACTGGTGTTCTAACCCTGATTCGTTTTACATTATTGGTTCTACGGTTGGTCCGCACCCTTACCCAGATATGGTTGGGTTTTTCCAATCGGTTATCAGTGAAGAAATTAAATGGCAATTGCAGGAACAGGTTGGTCGCAATTATCCCGATTACTTAATGGCTTGTGTGGGCGGTGGAAGTAATGCTATGGGAACATATTATCATTATTTGAATGACGACCGGGTGAACATTATCTCGGCCGAAGCAGGTGGTTTGGGAGTGGAAACAGGAGAAACGGCTGCTACCATTAGCATTGGAACAGTAGGAATTATTCATGGTTTCCGTACTTTGCTAATGCAGGACGAAGACGGTCAGATAACAGAACCATATTCTATTTCTGCCGGATTGGATTATCCTGGAATTGGACCTGCTCATGCATTTTTCGCCAAGGTTGGACGTACCAAGGTTCACGCAATAAATGATGATGAAGCCTTAGATGCAGCTTTCGAACTGACACGTCTGGAAGGAATTATTCCGGCAATTGAATCGGCACATGCATTGGCACTGTTGAAAAAAGAAAAAGATATTTTCAGACCAGAAGACATTGTCGTACTGACAGTTTCGGGGAGAGGAGATAAAGATATGGATACGTATGTGAAATATTTCAACGCTGCCCCCTAACCCCCTGAAGGGGGAATTAAGATAGAACTGTTTACAAAAATAAATTAGAATAATATGAATAATATACAAGACCAAACTAACTCAACTCCCCCTTCAGGGGGTAGGGGGGCAAACAACTCCCCCTTCAGGGGGCAGGGGGGCGGGTTAATCGTCAAAACAAAGACAATGCTTGCCGATTTACAGACTCCTGTGGGCATATATCTGAAAATACGTGATTTATATACAAACTCTGTTTTGTTGGAGAGTTCGGATTATCACGGAACTGAGAATAGCTTTTCGTACATCGGTTTTTGTCCGATAGGTGGTATTTCGGTGAATAACTTTTTGATTAAAGAAGAGTATCCCGACGGAAGCAAAATTGAAACGCCGGTAACCGATAAACTTACCGTAGCCGACCGTTTTGATGTATTTCTGAAATCGTTCACGCTCGAAGGTGATGAGCTGAAAGCCGGATTGATAAACGGTTTGCTGGGTTATACTTCGTACGAATCGGTTCAGTATTTCGAAGACGTAAAGCTTAAAGCACGCGAAACCGTTCCTGGAAGCATGCCGGGTTTGCATTATGTGTTGTTTAAATACATTATTGCGGTAAATCATTTCAATAACGAATTGACCATTATTGAAAATTTGCAGGAAGGTGAAACGTCTGCCATTCATGAAATAGAAGAAGTATTGCTGAATAATAATTATGCAACTTACGATTTTCAGGCGGTGGGTGAAGAAAAATCCGATATTAGCAACGAAGAATATAAAGCCATGGTAACGCGTGGAAAACAAGAATGTTTCAAAGGAAATGTGTTCCAAATTGTGCTTTCGCGCCGTTTTTATCAACAATACAAAGGCGACGATTTTATGCTGTATCGCACACTGCGCTCGGTGAATCCTTCGCCATACTTGTTCTATTTTAACTTTGGCGATTTCCGTATTTTCGGTTCGTCGCCCGAAGCGCATCTGGTGGTAGATGCAAAAAAGCAAAAAGCGTATATCAAGCCTATTGCCGGAACGTTTCGTCGTACAGGTAATGATGAAAAAGACGCTGAGCTGGCTGAAAAACTAAGTACCGATAAAAAGGAAAATGCAGAACATGTGATGTTGGTGGATTTGGCTCGCAACGATTTGAGTCGCAATACCGACCATGTAGAAGTGGATGTGTTCCGTGAAGTACAATATTATTCGCACGTTTTGCATTTGGTTTCGAGCGTAAGCGGAAAGATGAAACCGGATACGAAAGTGATTAAACTTTTTGCTGATACTTTTCCTGCCGGAACACTTTCGGGAGCACCTAAAATTAAAGCCATGCAGCTGATTGACAGCATTGAACCTCACGATCGTGGCCCTTATGGCGGATGTTTGGGTTATATCGGTTTCGATGGCAGTTTCAATCAGGCCATTACCATTCGTTCGTTTGTGAGCAAAAACAACACACTTTACTATCAGGCCGGTGCCGGTGTGGTTGCAAAATCGGACGAGGAAAGTGAATTGCAGGAAGTGAATAATAAACTGGCTGCGTTGAAAAAGGCCATTGATGTGGCATCTACCCCTAACCCCTAAAGGGGAATAAAATTACTTCATTCTATTTTAAATTTAATAATTACTGACATGCAAAATATACAAGACAAAACTAACTTCAACTCCCCTTTAGGGGTTGGGGGTAATTTACAAGACGAAACTAACTCTGTTCCCCTTCAGGGGTTAGGGGTAAAAATATTAGTTTTCGATAATTACGACTCGTTTACCTATAATTTGGTACACGCAGTAAAAAAGTTGGGTTATACCGACGTGGAAGTGCATCGCAACGACCAAATTGCATTGGAAGAAATAGCTCGTTTTGATAAAATCATTCTTTCACCGGGGCCGGGTGTACCGTCAGAATCAGGCATTTTGCTGGATGTAATCCGCACGTATGCACCCACAAAACCTATTTTGGGCGTTTGCCTCGGCGAACAAGCCATTGCCGAAGCTTTTGGAGGAACGTTGATTAATCTTACGGAAGTTCATCACGGAGTAAGTTCGATGGTGGATGTGTTGGAAGAAGATGTTTTGTTCAATGGTTTGGGTAAAAAGCTCGAAGTGGGGCGTTACCACTCGTGGGCAGCTGAGCGAAGCACTTTACCGGAATGTTTGACCATTACTGCCGTTGACGAAGAAGGAATGATAATGGCATTGGCACATAAAACGTATGATGTGCGTGGGGTTCAGTTTCATCCGGAATCGGTTTTGACTCCCGATGGGGAGCAAATGCTGAAAAATTGGTTGGAAGCCTCCCAGCCCCCTAAAGGGTGAGCTTGAGAGGCGTAATTCACAGATTATCAAGTAAAATAGAATGTCAAACAAAAAATTCCCACTCTTATTCCCCCTTTAGGGGGTTAGGGGGCTGGGGTTAGGGGGCAGATATGAAACAAATACTTAATCAACTATTTAATCACCAGTCACTTTCTCGCGAAGAGGCAGCTGAAGTGATGGCTAACATTGCTGCCGGTAAATACAATGAATCGCAGATAGCTGCTTTTATATCGGTGTATCTGATGCGCAGTATCGAACTGGAGGAAGTGATTGGCTTCCGTACCGCATTGCTCGAACTGGCTATTCCGATGGACTTGTCGGAATTTGATGCGCTCGATATTGTGGGTACAGGTGGTGACGGCAAAAATACGTTCAATATTTCTACTTGTAGTTGTTTTGCCGTAGCTGGAGCGGGCTATAAAGTGGCTAAACATGGTAACTACGGTGCAACTTCGGTAAGTGGCTCGTCGAATGTGTTAGAATATTTTGGTGCCAAATTTACCACCGACATTGATGTGATTAAACATTCGCTTGAAGATTCCGGATTTGCTTATTTGCATGCACCGCTTTTCAATCCGGCCATGAAAAACGTAGCTCCTGTGCGTAAAAGTCTGGGTGTTCGAACTTTTTTCAACGTGCTGGGACCGCTTATTAGTCCCGCTCGCCCCAATTATCAATGTTTGGGTGTGTATAACCTGAAAATGATGCGCCTTTACAATTATATTTATCAGAATCTAGGTTGTGAGTACTCGGTGGTGCATAGTCTGGATGGATATGACGAAATTTCGCTGACAGATACCTGCAAAGTGATTACCAATGCCGGCGAATTTGTTTATACACCCGAGCAACTTGGGTTCAAAACCTTGAAACAAGAAGAACTTTGGGGTGGAAACACGGTGGATGAAGCGGCTCAAATCTTTATGAATGTGTTGGAAAACAAAGCCACTGCGGCACAACGTGATGCGGTGATTATCAATACAGCCTTCGCCATTCAAACACGCAGTTCGTACAAACCACTGGATCAATGCAAAGCCGAAGCTGCCGAATCACTCGAAAGCGGTCATGCGAAAAAGGCGTTTGTGAAGTTTGTGGAAATATATAAATGACCCCCGACCCTAAAAGGATTAGTCTCCTAAATCCCCCGAAGGGGGACTTAAAGATTAGCATATATATGAAAAACCAAAAAAATAATGAGTCGAAGGTAACTTCAACTCCTCCCCTGTGGGGAGGTCGGTAGGGGATGTCAATTTTAGATAAAATACTTGCATCCAAGGCCATCGAAGTTGCTTCTCGCAAAGCTTCAACGCCTATTTCAATATTGGAGAAATCGCCTACATTTTCACGGAAATGTTTATCGATGAAGCAAAGTTTGCTGAATTCTGAATCGGGAATCATTTCCGAGTTTAAGCGCAAATCGCCTTCGCTCGGTTGGATTCACGAAGATGCCGACGTG
>JBBQMQ010000345.1:0-5049 GCA_038329115.1 Bacteroidales bacterium | reverse complement strand
AAAGCCCAACAACTGTACAAATGTCGTTATTTTGAGGGGGTAGGTTTTTGAAAATTGAAATTAGAATCCGTAACAAACAGAAATACAGGTAGTTAAAAATAATATCTGGCAAAATTCGATTTTTGTCGGTTAATAGTGTTTTAAAATATAAATTTAATGCATTGAAGGACATTTTCTGTGTACTTCAATTTTTGTTTGCGAGATGGTTAAGCAATTGTTACATAGGCAATCTGTTTAAAGGTTAGTACTATATAAATTTAACTTGAATAAAATCTTAAGTAGTAGTAAGTATTTAATGATATGTTTTGCATCTGACCCCCAAACCCCCAAATGGGGACTTTAAGACGCAGTCTATTAATTCTGAATATCTAAATCACTTCTAAATTCCACTCTTAAGCCCCTCTTCCTCCCTCTCCATTTTTGGAGAGGGTCGGGGTGAGGACGGGGTTTGGGGGTCGAATTAAAGAAGATAATAAAAGTAATTAACGAATATATCAATAATTAATCTCAGTTACTTATCTGTTCCTATAAGTATGACGTATCAAAAAATAAACCCCACATAAAAAATAAATTTTTTATGTGGGGTTACTAAAAACCTGAAAAACAGGGTTTTTTTAGTTCACTATTACTTTTTGGGTTGACTTTATTCCTGCGTTGGTTACTTTTACAAAATACGCACCCGTTTTGAGTGTTTTGGAAATTGTAGTTGTTGCATTCGTAATTTTTTGACTTGTTATCCGCTCACCTAATGTATTATAAATGGTTACAGAAGCATTGTTATCTAACTTTTCGTTGCATTTAACGGTAATTTCATTGTTCGAGTTTTTAAATACAGAAATAACATGATTAGCAGCTGGAGCATTGATTCCTGTAGAAATTACAACATCCAAAAACGGTTCTTTTCCTGCTGCTGGCTCTGGAAAAGTAGATTGACCGTCGGTAGTATAGTTTGGCGCTTCAACAGAAAAAAATCGTAACACTAAATTCCCGTTTGAGTTTTTCAAACAAATTTTCACTCTTTTATCTGCTCCGCTTGTAGCAGCAATCGTGTTTACAAGACTTTTAATATCAAATTTGTACCATCCATTAGCACTTGTATTGTTATTGTTAGCATCACCTCCACCCGTTATAGTAATGGTCTTTGCTGCAAGAGCAGAACCTAAGGTATATGCTCCCACATTCGTCCAGGTTGAATTATCAGCAATAGTAACACTTGAAAAATCATACACTCCAATTTCTTCCGTTTTAAGAGCATTATTTGCATTGCCCGCTTGATACAAATAAAGATTAAGCTCCGCCTTAGTTACCTGTTTATTAAAACTACCAATACTAAATTCAAGAATTCCAATTCTTTCATTGTTGCTGGTTGCTTTCCTTACTTCAATTCTTGCAGGGTAATCTGTATTCATTTTGAAATCAGGAGTGACTTGATTAAGGTAAGTGTCCACCGAAGGATAAAACACTTGAGCTGAGATAGAAATGCTTGCCAACATAAATACTGACAAAATAATCGGGAGTAAAATTGTTTTTTTCATAAAAATAAATTTTTTAATAATTAGGAAATGATTTGTTTTAAAGTTTCAAAAAAAACTTCTATTATACGACGTTTCAAAAAAAAAGTACCACATAAAGGATATTTATTTTATATCCTTTATGTGGTATTTCAAATTGTGAAGTGTTTTTCTATTTCGAACTATATACTTCTATTTTTTCTTTATTATAGATATTGTTATCTTTTTTTGAGTCGACAACTCTTTTGTATTTAATTGGTGCAGAGATTTGTAACAGTTTTAGAATTTCTTCAAAAGATTCATCTTCAAAAGTAGCTCTGTATAGCTGCCGTGCTATAACAGGGTCTTTTGCTTGTATATCCACATTAAAAGTTCTTCCAAGTCGTTTAAATACATCACTTAAAGGTTGATCTCTAAATGCCAAAATTCCATCTTTCCATAACCCCCAATGCTGAGCATCGGACTCCAAAACGGTATAAGTATTTGAATTTGAATTTAATACCATTCGCTGATTGGGTTTTAAATCTTCACGGATTGAGTTTCCAATGTTTACATTTACTTTCCCTTCCATTAAGGTCACAGCAGTAATTGTATCGGTAGAATAGGCTTCAACATTAAATTGTGTTCCGGTTGCCTTTACATTCAGCTTATTAGTAGAAACAATAAATGGATGCACTTTGTCGGCATGTACTTTAAAGAATGCTTCACCCGATAAATATACATTTCTTTCGTTGGATTCAAACTTAACAGGATATTTCAGTTTACTACCCGAGTTTAACCATACAATTGTGCCATCCGGTAAATTTAGTTTTGAGTTCATATTCAAAGGAGATGTTATTTCCTGATATGCAATATTACTAATTTTTGATTGAAAAAACTGACTGTAAATTAAATAAAAAGACAATGAAATCAGTGGTATAATTAATATGGCAGCCACTCGTTGAAACCAAACAAATAAACCAGAATCTATAAACTTCTTTTTATCTATTATTTGCATAAATTTTAGTTGCGCCTCATCTACATCAATATCATCGGGTAAAAAAGCAAGATGGGATAATTGCCAAATATTTTCCAGCTCCCTATAATGACGAAGGTTTTCGGGCAATTCATGCAGCCATTCCTTTAAAATAACGTTTTCCTCATGACTAATGCTGTCAGAAAACGATTTTACAATTAACTCTTCTAAGTGCGGCTCTTTAAACATACAATAATTTACTTTATTGTCATTAGGTAATATATTTTAAACTTCACAGATAACTTGATTGTTTTTATCTATTTTAAGATATTGTCAAAACACCAAAGCAAAACAAGAATAACAAAAAAATCTTTTAAATGGTTTCTGAGTAAGGATAATGCTTTCCCGATTCGAACTTCAATGGTTCTTTCTGACACATGTAATTTCTCAGCAATTTCTCTGTATTTAAGACCGTCCACTCTATTCATTTCAAATGCCTCACGATATGTGGTTGGTAATCTTTTTAGTGCTTCTTCTAAATGACCGTGCAAATCAGAATAGAGTATATAGTTTTCAGTATCAAGGGCATCTGCTTCTGCAAAAGCCATTGTATATATCTCGTGTTGGTGCATAACCTGTCTGTGTCGCAACTCGTCTAAACAACTGTTTTGAACAGAGCGAAGCATAAAAGATTTTAATGAACTTTCTATATAAATCTCTTCACGATCAGTCCAAATCTTTAAAAAAAGATTTTGCACTATATCTTCACAACGAACTTTATCTCGAAGAAAGTTACCCCCAAACAACACTAAATCCTTATAATATTTATGGAACAATAAAGTAAAAGCTTCTTTGTTGCCTTTTTTAAGCTCTACAAGTAAGTAGGATTCTTCTTTCATGTAATTATATTTATTAATCCTTATAACAATTATATTTGAAAAAGGTTAATTGAAATAAATAAGAAAATCGATTTGAGGCTGATTGCAAAACTACAAAAAATAATTGACGTTCAAATATATTGACTTTAATTTAAAAAAAACACTTAGTTTTTTTTAAGGTATCAAAATGAATCCGGTCATTAGCGTATTTTAATAATGAGAAAACTTCCGCAAGTTCGTTTGAAGTTGAATTTCAAAGGTTTGCAAAACTAAATACTATGATTATCAAATGATTATACAATGTTTTTCTATCAGGGGCTTCCGCCCATTTATCCCCAACCTACTTTTTGTCTTGAAACAAAAAGTAAGCAAAACACCTCACCCGTCCGCCAAATGGCGGGCACCTTCTCCAAATGGAGAGGGTATAAGGAATATAAATGTTTGACTGCGCCCGCTTCGCTCGAAAAACTTGCGCTCAGAAAGCTAAATCGTCCAAACTCGCTCCTTTGTCGCTCAAACAAGGACGATTGTTACACTTTCCTCACTTGTTTTTCGGCTCACCGGACGAGGTCGCTTGTTTTCGAGCATTTGAAGCTTGTTTAGACGTTTAACTTTTCATTAAAAAGATTGATTAATATTAACAAAAAAACCATAGAAAATTATTTCTGAGTTAGAGATTAGTCATCGAATAATATTCATGCCAACCTCAGAATTTTCAAATGGATTTAAATTTATAGTAAAACGCACCTTTTTTTGAACCTGATTTATCTACTTCTTTCAATTTTTCAAGGAAATCCATAGTTTGGATTTTTTTTCTAAAATTTCGTTTATCCAGTGGTTGGTCATAAATGGCTTCGTAAAGCGATTGTAATTGTGGAATTGTGAACTTTTCGGGCATTAAATTAAAGCCGATAGGTTGAACATCTGCTTTATTTCGGAGAATGTGTAGAGCATCATTTACCATTTGCAAATGGTCGAAAATCAATTCGGAAGCTCTACTGACATTAACCCAGAAAGCATTATGTTCTTTTAAAAGCAACTCATTGTGAACACTGATATCAATCAAGGCATAAAAGACACACGAAATAACTCTTGCCCCAGGATCACGATTAATTTCACCATAAACGCCCACCTGCTCCATAAAAATATTTTCCAACCCAGTGAGAGTTGATAACACGCTGATGGCCGATTGGTTGACTGATTCATTTCTCTTAACAAACCCACCCATAAGAGACAGCCCCCCTTTTTCAGGTTCCATAGCCCGATGATGAACCAGTAAACTTATTTCATTGTCTTTAAAACCAAGAATAATACAATCGACAGCCACTAAAAAAGAGTCTTGCGAATTATAATAGGTAGAATTTTGCGTCATCAGAATGGAACAACTTGTTTTAAGAAAGTGGTTGAAAAATAAAAACAACTTTGTCGAAACCTGCGTTTCGACAAAGTTAAAATTTATAAATGAAACAATTACCAGAAATACCAATAGAATGCAGCACACATAATCACTACACCCAGCGAAGCAATAACATCCCACTTGTTCCAGCTATTCCGGATCATAGTCTTGTAGTCACCTGTGAAAGTAATAAACTCAACCTGTTGAGCGGTTGGTTTTGCAGTAAAGAATGATACAAAAACCATAAACAACATGATGAAGACAAGCAGCCAGATCTCAAAAATAAGCCAGTTGGTGTGCCAAAACCAA
>JBBQMQ010000344.1:0-5063 GCA_038329115.1 Bacteroidales bacterium | reverse complement strand
AATAATATCCGGTGTCCAACGGAGTTTCTTTACGGTTTCCATAACACCACGTACAAAGAAAATGGTGCGTTCGTCATTATCAGCATATTCTTCTCCGTTTTCGTCGGCTATCGTATTTTTGCGGTGGAAATAATCATCATTATCAATAAAATAAACCTGCATACGCGCCGACTGAATGGAAGCAACTTTGATGATTAACGGATGATCGGTATCATCTATTATTAAATTCATTCCTGACAGACGAATAACTTCGTGAAGTTGATTTCTCCGTTCGTTCACGGCTCCAAATTTTGGCATAAAAGTTCGTGTTTCACGTCCTCTGTCTTGCACTGCCTGAGGTAGATATCTACCCATATTTGATAATTCTGATTCTGGTAAATAAGGAAAAATCTCTTGCGAGATATACAACACTTTCGTAATCTTTTTCATGCTCTTTTTTAAATCCGATGCTTATGAGATAACTTTCGGTATGCAAAGATATATAAAAAAAATCGGATATAAACAAGAAGTAAAGCGCCTAATGTTAACTGCGCTTACAATACAAATAACTAATACAAAAAGAATAAACATACAAAAAATGGTTATTATTCAATCAATCAAACAGTTGACAAATCACGTCATCAAAATAATTTCTCCGACTGTTTCGTCAATTTATAAAAGTTTAACCTAGATATATTTAGTGTCCATTATCCTATCGGTTACCATATAAATAAACTTTGTTGCATAATATCGGTTATCAGAACTATTATGAACTGTGTGTGTTTTTTAAAATACTCATGGATTAAACAATTATACAATAAGTTTTAGTACTTTTGCACGCAATTTTCAATCGTCTTTTCACTAACATTTTTCAGATATTGACTTTAGAATCAATGAAAATTATTAAACAAATAAAAGAACTTGAAGCTGAAATAGAATCACTCAAATCAGCCGGAAAAACAATAGGATTTGTTCCAACCATGGGCGCTTTGCACGAAGGACACAAATCACTGATTACCCGTTGTGTTGCCGAAAATGATTGTTGCGTGGTCAGCGTATTTGTAAATCCTACACAGTTCAACAATCCTGAAGATTTAAAAAAATATCCGCGCGATTTAAATAAGGATGCACAAATGCTCGAAAATGCCGGATGCCAGATTATATTTTCACCCGAACCTGATGAAATTTATGCTGAAAATGAGTTGAATAAGACTTTCAACTTTGATTTTGCAGGACTTGACAAAGTGATGGAAGGAAAATTCAGACCGGGTCATTTCAATGGAGTTGTTCAGATTGTAAGCAAACTTTTCAGATTTGTACAACCAGACAAAGCTTATTTCGGAGAAAAAGATTTTCAACAACTGGCGATCATTCACCACATGGTAAAAACCATGCATTTTGATGTTGAAATTATTGATTGTGAGATTGTTCGCGAGTCAAGCGGATTGGCAATGAGCAGTAGAAATGAGCGGCTAACACCTGATGAACGCAAAAAAGTAACAGAAATTTCCAAAGTTCTGTTCGAAAGTCGTAACTTTGTGCCTGATTTAACTCCTGAAAAATTGGTAAAGCAGGTCATTGAAAAAATCAACTCGGTTCCAGAACTTGACGTTGAATATTTCGAAATAGTCGATTCGACAAACTTACAAACCGTTGATTCATGGAGAGCTTCAGCTATAGGATGCATTGCAGTTTTTTGCGGGGAAGTAAGATTAATTGATAATATCAGATACAAATAACAGTTGATAATTGATAATTGACCGTTAACCATCAAATTAGATGTTTGGCTGACTTTCAACTTTCAACTTTCAACTTTCAAGTAAAAAAATATGCTAGTACACATTGTAAAATCAAAAATTCATAGAGTATCTGTTACTGAATCAAATCTGAATTATATTGGAAGCATTACTATTGACGAAGATTTAATGGATGCAGCCAATCTAATTGCAAACGAAAAAGTCAGCATTGTAAACAACAATAATGGCGAACGATTTGAAACTTATGTTATTCCCGGAGAACGCGGATCGGGTGTAATTTGTATCAATGGAGCTGCTGCACGCCTGGTTCAACCTGGTGATATTGTGATTATTATGGCATTTGCCATAATGGAGATGGAAGAAGCCAAAACGTTCAAACCATCCATTCTTTTTCCTGATACTGCTACCAACAAACTAATTTAAATAGTTATAACTTCTTATAAATGAAAGTCGTAATTATAAAATACAATGCCGGAAATATACGTTCTGTGCTTTTTGCGCTGGAACGGATTGGAATAACCGCAATTGTAACCGACAATCATGATGAAATCCGGTCTGCCGATCGGGTAATTTTCCCCGGAGTTGGCGAAGCTTCATCTGCCATGAAGTATTTAACAGAAAAGGGATTGGACAAATTGATTTGTTCGCTGAAACAACCGGTTCTGGGAATTTGTCTTGGAATGCAATTAATGTGCTCATTTTCAGAAGAAAATAATACTACTTGTTTGGGAATTTTTGAAGAGAAAGTAAGACTTTTTCCGAATGCTGGATTTAAAATACCTCAAATCGGATGGAATAATATCACCGGTTTAAAATCAACTTTATTCAACAATGTTGCTGAAAATGCATATATGTATTTTGTTCACAGCTATTATGTTGAAAGTTGCAGCGATGCCATTGCAAAAACTGATTACATCGTAGAATTCAGTTCTGCTGTGCAAAAAAATAATTTTTCTGCAGTTCAGTTCCACCCTGAGAAGTCAGGCGAAATCGGACAGAAAATATTGGAAAACTTCATAAAAGGAATTGTATAATAACTAATAAATCTTTTATTTAAGTCCCCTGATGGGGATTTAGGGGCCTTAAAAATGACTTTCGAAATACAAAATACGGATCCAAATAGCAATGCCCGGGCGGGAAAAATAACAACAGATCACGGCGTTATCGAAACGCCGATTTTTATGCCTGTCGGAACCGTCGCCTCAGTAAAAGCGGTTCATTTTCATGAACTGAAAGAAGATATTAAAGCTCAGATTATTTTGGGAAACACGTATCATCTGTATCTTCGACCCGGAGTTGACATTTTGGAACGAGCCGGCGGACTACACAAATTCAACGGCTGGGATAAACCAATTCTAACCGATAGCGGTGGTTATCAGGTGTTTTCTTTATCGGAAAACAGGAAGCTGAAAGAAGAAGGAGCTACTTTTCGTTCGCATATTGATGGAAGCAAACATTTGTTTACGCCCGAAAATGTTGTAGAAATCCAACGAATAATTGGCGCAGACATTATCATGGCATTCGACGAGTGCACACCGGGAACTGCTGATTATACCTATGCAAAAAAATCGATGGAAATGACTCATCGTTGGTTGGATCGAGGATTACAGCATTTTGACAAAACCGAACCAAAATATGGTTATTCTCAAACCTATTTTCCAATCGTTCAGGGTTGTATTTATCCTGATTTACGACGGCAGTCTGCCGAATTTATTGCTTCGCAAAATCGCGAAGGAAATGCAATCGGTGGTTTGGCTGTGGGTGAACCGGTGGAAACAATGTACGAAATGATTGAGGTTGTCAACGAAATACTACCGAAAGACAAACCGCGTTATTTAATGGGCGTTGGAACTCCCATCAATATCCTGGAAGGAATTGAACGAGGTGTTGATATGTTTGATTGCGTAATGCCAACGCGTAACGGCCGAAACGGAATGCTTTTCACGTCGCAGGGCATTATGAATATGAAAAACGAAAAATGGAAAGATGATTTCTCGCCTGTTGATGAATTTGGAACGTCGTATGTTGATCAGGCTTATTCAAAAGCATATTTGCGTCATCTTTTCATAAGTAAAGAATATCTGGCGTTACAAATTGCATCTATTCATAATCTTGCATTCTATCTTTGGTTGGTTGGCGAAGCAAGAAAACATATACAGACCGGTGATTTTTCCCATTGGAAAAAAGGAATGATTGAACAACTCGGACGAAGACTTTGAGAATGAAAAAAATCGATTATCACACTTTCGGCTTAAAACGCATTGATACTTATATTATCAGGAAGTTTCTGGGGACATATTTTTTCTCCATTATACTGATTTTGAGTATAGCTGTAGTGTTCGATTTAACTGAAAAGCTAGATAATTTCTTCGAAAATAATGCTCCGCTAAAAGCTATTGTTTTTGATTATTATCTGAATTTCATACCTTATTACATGAATATGTTCAGCCCGCTGTTCACATTCATTGCCGTTATTTTCTTCACATCCAAGATGGCATCAAACACAGAGATTATTGCTATTTTGGCCAGTGGAGTCAGTTTTCGAAGGCTCATGTTACCTTATTTCCTGTCGGCATTGGTAATTTCGGCAATTTCTTTCGAAGTCGGAGGTTTTATTATTCCACCTGCCAATAAAAAAATGCTTGATTTTCAGGATAAATATGTTCGCCCAATTAAGCAAACGAATGCCCGCAATGTTCAAATGGAAGTGGGCAAAGGAGTTGTCATGTATATTGAACGTTATGAGGTTTCAAACAACACCGGCTATCGGTTTTCATTGGAAAAGTTTAATGGAAAAACTTTAGTTTCACGGCTTACAGCTCAAACTATTTCGTGGGATTCAGCTTACAAATGGAAAATTACGGATTATTTGCAACGTGATTTTAATGGAATGCGCGAAAGCATTACAAAAGGAGCTATGAAAGATACCACAATAACGGTTCAACCCGAGGAATTATTTATTACTTCGCAGGAAGCACCACAAATGAGTAACACTCAGCTTAGAAGTTATCTGATTAGACAACGAAGTCGTGGAGTTGGAAACATTCAGGGATTTGAAGATGAATACTACAAACGATATTCCATGCCGCTGGCTGCGTTTATAATGACTTTAATCGGTGTTTCCTTGTCTTCACGTAAAGTTCGTGGTGGAATGGGACTTCATTTGGGTTTAGGGCTAGCATTAAGTTCGTTATATATCATATTTACAACGCTTTCCACAACTTTTTCGGTCGGTGGCGTTATGTCTGCTTTTGCAGCTGTTTGGCTCCCGAATGTTGTCTTCCTGTTGGTAGGAATTTATTTGTATAATACTGCACCAAAATAAAA
>JBBQMQ010000343.1:0-5066 GCA_038329115.1 Bacteroidales bacterium | reverse complement strand
CCCTATTGAACAAGCTACTCCACAATGAGCCATTAACCGAGCTAACTCAGTGTTAGAACTTGTCAGGTTATTTGGCATTTGTGACCATCGGTAATTAGTCGCCCCAAAATCTGCCGAGAGTTCCCCATATTTTGAATCAAGCCTGGAATAACCCGTTCCGGTTGATGGATAATTCCAGTATTTCATGATTTGAGCCATCGCAGTTACAGTACACCCGGCCCAAACATGTCCACACGGGCCAGCGGCATCTGAAGGGCATAAATCGTTATAATAGCAACCCTGATCCCATGACGTTTTTAGAAGCGGTTCAACAGAGCTTGCATCTGTTCCTTTCGTAGCATTTTTTAAATTGTTCCAATAGGCCGTTGTTGTGCTGTCGGGTTGCAAATTGTTCTTTTTTATGCTTGCAATTTCCTGCTTAAGGTTTTCCATCCATTCAATAAAAGCAGGCGGTTGATTTCTTTCGTCGTAAGTTCCATCTACCGAATACGCCAGAATTGGCCAGGCTCGCTGATCGGCAGAAACGATAACAAAACTCGTGTTAATGGTATCGTTCAGGATATAGTAAAGGGTATCCTTATCTTCAGTGGCTGCCTGAGCACACCGAAACTGATACCTGATTGTTCTCGTGTTGGCTGATTTCAAATTGCTCTTACCAACAGCCAATAGGTGATTTTTGGCAATCTCCTTTGCCGTATTTAGATTGATGGTTTGCGCAAACAATAAGTTGTTTGTTGCGATTAGAAAAACTGAGCATAAAATTTGTAAAGTAATCTTTTTCATCTATTTAATTTTAGGGTATTCTTAAGCCAAATCTGTAACATTAATTTTTAATGACTATTATTCAAAATCTACCATGTGAGAAGACTTAGAGTCTTCAATCATCAATTAATCTTTAACGCAGCGTACACTTTCCCCGTTTTTCTTAGCGCTGCTTCCATACTGACCCACAGAACTATTGTCATATAATAGCCAGCGAATCCAGGCGCCATCTGCAGAGTAATCTGTAAAGGTCCACCAGCCCCCTTGTAGTCCAACAGCGGAGAAGCCAATGCCAGAACGGGCGCCGCCCGGAAGCGCCGAAAAACCACTCTTGTTATTTAATGTAAGATTATTACCAATTGCACCAATGTCGGTTGAATTATGCCAGTTTGTTGTTGCGGCCATTGATTTTGCAATTTTATTTTCGGTGTTTGTGCCATCATAATTATAACCGTTTGCTATCAGATAATTTTCAAGGATAGTCCACTCAGCAACAATTGGCAAATGCCAACCAGGAGGACATGCAGCTTTGGCTGCAGTCCAGTTGTATAAAACTCCGTAAGTTGTATAATTGGACTGTTGTTTTGCGATCGCTACATCGTTTCCATTGTAGTCATATACATAATAGAGAGGTTCTGTATAGCTTTCAGAAGCTGCCGAGTGTACATCTGGCAGGTAAGCCAAATTTTCTGCCATCCAGGTTTGGTCACCAATTTTAACCCATTTATATGTTTTTCCATCACGGCTGTCGGTAAATGTTCCTGTTTGGTTAGCAATCGGTGAAATGTCTTTAACTGTAATTGTTTTGGAAACTGAAGAAATGACCACCTTGTCAGAATTAAAGAGGGTTGCTGTGAAATTATTTGCTCCAACACTGTTTGAAAGTGTCCATACAAAATTTGCTTCACCATTAAGGCCAGTTGCCAGAACCTGTTTGTTAAATGATCCATTGCCTTCTATATAGACAATACCAAGAGGTACCGGATTTCCTAATAAGTCGGTTACTTTAACGGTGACGGGTATTTTCGAACTCTGGTCTGCTTCTGTCGGAAGAGTATTTGTTGCTTCAACTGTTGTTGGTGATTTCCAAAGTGTGTAGTTGAAACAGTTTACGGTTTCGGGACCAAAGGTCTTTTCAAATAAACCCCAAAGAAAACTAAGCTGTGTACCAACACGCACATCTAATCCTAAATCAATATTGCTATTCCATCCCAGGAACGACTCCGTGCCATTCTGGGTAACCTGAGACTGAAACTTTGCATTGTAATTTCCATTTACATATGGAGCGATTTCGGCAAAAGGGCCAAAGAAACCATAGAACATGATTTCAGCACGTGGATAGAGTTCGAAATGAGAAGTGACATCGACCTCGCCATTAATATTTAAAGGATAAATAACATTTGATGGCTCATAACTACTAATTGGAGTAAATGTATCAGTTTCTCTGTCGTAAGTTCCACCAGATTTTACGGTATGTGTACTTTTGAAACCCCAGTCAGAATGAAGAGACGCAGTTGCATTTATATCATAGCTTTTGTAAATATCACAGTCAAAAGTAATCCAGACCGGCACCCCGGCCACAATAAATTTTGCAGTAACCTTTTGAGCATTAAATATTTTTTCAGCTGTTGCTTCTTTATGGAATGATTTGGTCAGATCAAGAGCCAGTTTGGTTTCAAATTCAGCCTTACTGTCCAGATAGAACATAAATGATTTTAAATCACCTTTTTTTACTTTTGTATCTTGATCAAGATCACCCTTATTCGTAATTTCAAATTCAAAAACCGCATCAGATGTTACTTTCATATGTCCATCGCTGATATAAAAATGTACATCATCATCCGCCTTCCCATATATATCCGTATTTGAGAAATCTTCATTAAAATCAATAATTCGAACGTCACCAACGGGCTCATCATTATTTATAATTGCGCTTTTTGTGATTTTCTTTCCTGCTGAATCATGATAGATGATTTTAACAGGATGGATATAACCATCTTTATCTGTCAAGGCTTTTGAAATATCTTTTAATGAACTTGTACTTTTCAAAATAACTTCCGGCGGCATTAATTTGGTATTGAGCTTTATCTGGTTATTTGTAAATACTTCATTCATGTATGCAGGTATGGTTTCAATGGTTGCCTTGCCGTTTGCCACAGTACTGCTGGTAACCTTACGCAAATAGCCCGCTGTATCGGTTTCGATCACAATGATATCCCCTAATTTATAAACAGGAGCTTCACCTGTGTAGGAAAGTTGAGTTTCGCCGGTTGCAGGATTATAACCGGTAATCGAATCATTGACAGAAAGACTGACATAACTATTGCTGACACCAGTTGTGGTTGATGTATTTACGGACAAATTGAAAGATACCTGCTTTGAGTAATCAATACTTAGCTTTTGAGGATAGGCATAAAAGGTGTTTTTGTAAACAGATACCCGGATACTGTCGCCAATTTGAAAGCTAAAATCATTTGTCTCTCCAATTGTAGTGCTCTTCAAAGAGTTATCTGTTTTAATTCCACCTTCAGATGATGCAGAAACACTGCCGTTAGATGCCTGGCCTAAAACCTTGAAGGTTTTGGTTTCATTAGTCGTTTCAATCTTCACGAGATAAATCCCAACAACTCCAATTCTGATGTTAACAGGCGTTATATAGTTGGTAAAAACAGATGATTTTGTATAAATATTTTGCCCGACTGTGTTGTAAATTGAAATTCTGGCATTGGAAGGAATCTTATTTAAATTGCCAATTGTGATAGCGCCAGGTAAATTTTTAATTAGGTAGAACCCACCTCTATCTTGAACAGAAGAAAGACCAGTTGTACCCCAATAAACCTTTTTTGTCACATTAATTTGATAATCACTTTGAATGGGGAGATCGCCAAATGTGATTTTTGTCTGATTAGTTAGATTCTCTAAAACAATGGAATCAAGCGATGTTTTTGAATTTTCAAATACTCCGCTAACAGTATAGATCAAATCCTGAGCCTTAACTGAACTAATTGCAAGACAAATAAAAATTCCAAAAAATAAAATTCTTTTCATAAAAGGTGGTGTATAAATTTTAATTTCTTACAAATTCAATTTACTACTATTGGATAAAATCTGCATAAAATCAAGCTAACATGTCACTCTTTATCGTCTGTTAGCCCTTCCGAAGTGGCTTGGAGTCCGCCATTAGCAACTGTTTTCCTTTGGGAATGACTCCAAGCTAAACATTAATGGCTATTTGCCAGTCTTTAGTGGCAATCTATCCTTCCGGAACGTCTTCGAGCCATTCCGAAGCATCTCCGAGCCATACTTTTAAGATTATTTGCTCTTCCTTTTGATTAACGACAGTATCGAGGCAGATTACACAGCATACAATTATTTTGGTTTACTTCACTCCTTATTCCAAACCAATGATGCACCTCCTGCAGTTGTTTGCCATTGTGAAACTGAATTGAACTTTACATTTTCATAATCCAGAATAGAAGAACCCGGATAACTTATTGTCTTTTTGCTTTCATCATAAGCATAGTTTCCACTTATTGAACCACTACCACTCAGCATAACTATGCTCATAACAAAAGTATTATCCTTGTTAAAGGTCAATCGATAGGTTTCGCCCGGAATATTCGTGCAAACCCACTTCCCAATCAGGGTAGGAGTTTCCGGGGTTTCATCTTTTTTACAACTGGCCACAAGTAATAAGGCGGCTAAACAAATAGAATACAGGGTCTTCATCATAATTTATTTTGGATTTATCAATTTTAAAACGAACATTTATTTCTCTATACATTCTTTATAGACATTATATCCGGCGGGATTTGTAATCCCGCCTTCCAATATTATAAGGGGTTTTAATCCGGATTCTGACCTAATACTGTTTCATGTTTTCCTTATTTCCCCAATTTCATTTATCGGATAATAAATCTTTCTGTTAATATAATGCGGGATTATTCGCCTTTAGCGAATGAGGCCGCCGCGCTAGGTTATCCCGTAAGTGGAATGAGATCGCTTTGCTAAGTTACAAATCCTGCTCACAAGCTTATTCTTACCCAAAATATTATCCATAACATAAAATAATATAGGCTCATTTACACTTGTTTAATCAAATATCAAATATATACATATTTTTAATATCCAAATTATCAAGCAGTTTTTTTATTGATAAAAAATTTTTTTTTTTTGAAATGTATGGATATAGGTTCTAAAAGACTCCATATTAACTCTTTCCACCTCTTATCAAGGAAAAATCCCCGTCGCCCCGCTCCCGCGCGAACAATGTCATTAAGTTAAGGAATCTTCATATCGCATCT
>JBBQMQ010000342.1:0-5083 GCA_038329115.1 Bacteroidales bacterium | reverse complement strand
ACGAAGATTTTTGAACGCAAAATACGCAAATCATAAATCTTCGATTCCTTTAATAGTTAGATTTGATTCTCACTAAATATGCAGACTTGGTCTTAAAGTCCCCCATTTCGGGGGATTTAGGGGGCTGCTATTAAGTAATTGAACGAGAATTTTTAAAAGTAGTATTAAAATCATGAATTGAAGTTTGTATCTTTGCAACATTATAGAACCAAAAATCAAGATAAGTAAGAGGAACAATATAATGTCGTATTTCAATTATCAATTGCCGTCCCTTTTAAGGGACGGATAATTTGATAAAACACATGTTGGCTTTAGCCAAATTAGATATGAAAATTTGGCTAAAGCCCTGCCTATTAATTCATTCAGTCCACCCCATAAATGGGGCGGCAATTGAAAGTAAGGCACTCTGCCAATTATTTAAAATACGACATTAATTAGTTTCAACTACTTACGCATCCAAGATATAAACCATGAACGAATTAGAAACCCTTTTCAGACAGCAAACCAGCGAGAAACTTTTGTCGAAAGAAGAGTTATCGGCTTCCGGTTCCAATCGCCGTTATTTCCGGTTGGAGAGTAAAAATACTTCCATAATCGGTGTCGCGGGCACTTCGGTGGAAGAAAACCATGCCTTTATTTGCATGGCACGGCACTTTAAGGAAAAGGGTTTGCCTGTTCCCGAATTACTGTCCCAAACCGAAGACGGACGTTTCTATATTCAGGAAGATTTGGGCGATACGTTGCTTTTCGACTATATTGCCGAAGGACGTAAGACCGGTGTTTTTCATGAAAACGAAAAGGAAATGCTGCGCAAAACCATGCGTAAACTTCCGGCTCTTCAGGTGCTCGGGGCTAAGGATTTCGATTTCTCGGTGTGTTATCCGCAACCTGAATTCAACGAGCGTTCAATATTTTGGGATTTAAACTATTTTAAATACTCGTTCCTCAAATCTACCGGACTTGATTTTCAGGAAAACCGGTTGGAAGATGATTTTTCGCGCTTATCTCAGGTGTTGCTCCGCTCCAAAACCGATACATTCATGTACCGCGATTTTCAGAGCCGAAACGTTATGATAAAGGATAATGAACCCTATTTTATCGATTTTCAGGGTGGGAGGAAAGGACCTTTGTTTTATGACGTGGCTTCATTCATCTGGCAAGCAAAAGCGCAATATAACTCCGAATTACGACAAGAATTACTTCAGACCTATCTGGATGCACTGAAAGAATTAATGCCGGTCGACGAAGCCGATTTTCGCGAACAACTGAAACATTTTGTTTTGTTCCGCACGCTGCAGGTTCTCGGAGCCTATGGTTTCCGTGGCTACTTTGAAAAGAAACCACATTTCCTGCAAAGTATTCCGTTTGCACTTGAAAACTTACGTTCCATTTTGCAGGATAAGTTTTCGGAGTTCCCGTATCTGCTTCAGATTCTTAAACAAATGACCGAGTTGAAACAATTCCGCGAAGTGGATGTACGCAAACCGCTGGTGGTGAAAATCTATAGTTTTTCGTTTAAGAAAGGCATTCCTCAGGACGATTCGGGTAATGGCGGCGGTTTTGTATTCGATTGCCGTGCCGTGAATAACCCGGGTAAATACGAACGGTATGCTCATTTTACTGGACTTGATGAGTCGGTTATACAATTTTTGGAAGAAGATGGCGAAATTCTTCATTTCCTGGAACATTCCTTCGAATTGACTGATGCTTCAGTAAAACGCTATAAAGACCGCGGATTTACAAACCTAATGATTAGTTTTGGTTGTACCGGCGGTCAGCATCGGTCGGTCTATTCCGCCCAAAAAGCTGCAGAGCATATCAACGAAACTTTTGGCGTGGAAGTGCAATTGATACACCGCGAACAGAATATTGAGACGGTGTTTGCACCCGTTGGTCGCGATATTAGCAAAAGCTGATATGACTCGCTTTGCTCGTGATATTTTGTCTGCGACGATATTGATTTCATTGATATGACTTTTGCTCCATATCAACGAAGTCATATCATGAGCGAAGCGAGTCATATCATGAACAAAAGAATAATATCAACGAAGTAATATCACGAGCAAAGCGAGTAATATCACGAATATCAAAGAATTAAATGAAAGCATTGATTTTTGCTGCGGGACTTGGAACCCGTTTGAAACCTATCACAGATTCTTTACCCAAAGCACTGATCTCTATTGGTGGAAAACCACTTTTGGAACATGTAATTCTGAAGCTCAAAGCAGCCGGTTTTGATGAAATTATTGTAAACGTTCATCACTTTCCCGATCAGATTATTAATTTTCTGAAAGAAAATGACAATTTCGGAATTCAGATAGAAGTTTCGGATGAACGTGATTTGTTATTGGATACTGGTGGGGGAATAAAGAAAACTGCATCGTTTTTTGATGATGGAAAGCCATTTCTTGTTCATAATGTGGATATCCTTTCAAATGTAGATTTGAAGGCATTATACCATCAACATAAACAAACAAATTCACTGGCTACGCTTGTGGTGAGTGAACGGGATACGTTTCGTTATCTGCTTTTTAATGATGATTTACAACTTAAAGGTTGGGTAAATGAAAAAACAGGCGAAACCAAACCGACAGGATTGAAAAGCCCGGAACTTTATACTAAACTTGCATTCTCTGGTATTCAGGTGCTGTCATCAAACGTTTTTGACCTGATGAAGAATCTAGAATCTAAATTTCCGATTATGGATTTTTACTTGTCGAATATGCAAACTCAGGTTATTTCAGGATTTGTTCCTGAAAACTATAAAATGCTGGATGTCGGAAAGCTCGATGTGTTGGACGAAGCGGAAAAGTTTGTTAAGTTGACCCTTGGCCTCCGGTAAACGGAATTTTGTTACACTACCTGCGAATAAATTACTTTATTCGTGGTTTTTAATAGTTCAATCAGTGCTTTAGCGTAGTGCCTGCATCATATCTGCATACAAATCTTCCACATCCTCCAATCCCACCGAAATGCGGATGGTTTTATCGGATACGCTCATTTCCTTGCGTACTTCGGGTGTAAATGTTCCGAAAATAGTACTCGCCGGATGAATGGCAAGCGTTTTATTGTCGAACAGGTTGGTGGCACGGCGTATTATTTTCAGCTCGTTCATAAAATGGAAACACGCCTCGCGCGATGCCAGATTAAACGTGAACATGGCACCGGGTCGCTCGCCAAACTGCAACTGGCTCAATGCATTGTATTTATTCGAAGGCAACCCGGTATAATTCACCGATTCTACTTCTTTCAGTTCTTCCAGTCTTTGTGCCAGTTTCAGACAGGTATGGGTAGCTCGTTCGTACCGAATGGTGAGTGTTTCAAGTCCCAAAGTTTGCATATACGCAGCCTGCGGAGTCATATAGGCGCCCAGATTGCGGTGAATTTCCTTGCGAAGCTTAGCGGTAAACGCAGCTGTACCGAATTCTTTGGCTGTGGTGTGCAACTTGGGCGATGAAAGCCAGTTGAAATTCCCGTAATCGAGAATCAATCCGCCTAGCCCGGTGGCTCCTCCCGAAATATACTTGGTACCCGATACAATTTCAATATTTATTCCAAAATCAGCGGCTTTAAATGCACAAAAAGGAACAATGGTAGTATCTGCCACCAACGGCACTCCGTTTTGTTTCGTAATTTCCGAAAGAGAAGCCAAATCGGCCACTTCCATTTGAGGATTGGTAATAATTTCCAGAAAAACCGCACAGGTATTGGCATCAATATGCGCTTCCACTTCGTCGGGGCTGGTCAGGTCGCAAAACCGAACTTCCACTCCGAAAGAGGCCAGCGTGGAAGCAAAAAACGAATAGGTATTACCAAACAAATGGCGCGAAGTGACGATATTGCTCCCGCTTTGTGCCAAGGTAAAAAACACGTTGGAGATAGCTGCCATCCCCGAATTCAGAGCTGTCACGCTCAACGCGTTGGTAATTACTTTTACCCGATCCTCGAAATACTGCACCGTGGGATTGGTAATCCTTGAATACGTGTGATCCGTCGATTTTCCCGTAAAAGCCGCTTCCATCGCTTCAGCTGAGTCAAACTCAAAAGCAGCATTCTGATACACAGGCATACTCAATGCACCATTTGCATCGTCTTTGGCATAAGGCGTATGCAATATTTTTCCTTCAAATGAAAGTTCGTCCATAGTTATTAGTGGTAAGTGGTAAGAGGTAAGAGGCAAGAGGTAAGTAAATTGTTCTGATTATTTTAATCCAATTGTCCGGTTTTATTTCTTCATGTTTGCTTTACTTGTTGTAAAAATCTTAACGAGTTCTTCAATTTCATTTTTTATCGTTATAAAAATGCTCAATTCCAAGAGATTTGCCTCCTCTATCAGTTCAAACCAAAACTGAGTTTCGTCAATTTCTTCAACTACAATACACATTTTTGAATATCTTTCGGCACTAGAACGTGCTCGGGTCACTGCTCGAAAATTAGCTGCAACTGATGTTCCTGATCGTAACAGTTGTTTACCAATTATTCTTAACTCTTCTGTTTGTTTACAGTGTTTGGCATAAAACAGTATTATTTCAACTGCAAACTTTTTTGTTCTTTGTCTGTATTTCTCATTATAATCTAAAATTATCGGCATAAGATAACTTATTAAAAAGATGAATAATTTATATACTAATTACTTACTTCTTACCTCTTGCTCCTTTCCTCTTGCTCCTTGCTTCTATCTCAACTTCGCTCCCAGTTTCGTTTCGTAGTTTGCCTGCAATTTCTTCATTATGCCATCAATCTGAGAATCCGTCAGCGTTTTGGTTTCGTCCTTCAACAAGAAACTTACCGCATACGATTTCTTGCCTGCTTCCAGATTTTTCCCTTCGTAAACGTCGAACAAATTTACCTTTTTAAGCAGTTTGCGTTCTGTTTCAAAGGCAATTTTTTCTATTTCGGCAAAAGCAATGTTGTTATCAAGCAGCAAAGCCAGGTCGCGTTTTACTTCTGGGAATTTAGAAACTTCAGCGTATTGAACTTTGTGATTTCCAAGTTCCGAAAGAATGGCATTCCAGTTCAGGTCGGCAAAATACACTTCCTGATCGATATCGGCTACCTTGCGGATTTTAGGATGAACAATACC
>JBBQMQ010000341.1:0-5085 GCA_038329115.1 Bacteroidales bacterium | reverse complement strand
AAACAGAGAATTGCTTGTGCAATTCTCTGTTTTACTTTTATAAAACCACAAATTTATTCATAAATCCAAACGCTCTTTTTTACATTTCCTGCGTCCGGAAGTTGCTTAATCATAAATGCTGCAACACTTTCACGAGAGATACTTATATTTCGATTGAAGGATGTTTTTTCACTGCCATAAATCATATTTGTGGACAAAGGACCATCAGTTAATCCGCCTGGACGAACAATTGTCCATTTTAATTTGCTGTTTATGAGTCGTGTTTCATTTTAGTTGTGATCGGCCAGTGGTATGCGTAGAAAAGCATTCACAATTAGAAACCGCATAGGTTGGGATATATAGTATTTGCTTTCGCCGGCACCTATGCTCGATAAATAAATAAAACGTGGAACTACTTCCTCTTCCATTGTGGTTACAATAGTTTGAATTCCTTTGACAAATTCAGCCGACCGGTTTTTCAACGAACCACCTCCAAGTGCCGAAATGCACGCATCTGCACCCGAAATAGCATCTTTAAGCTTTAATGTCTCGTTAAGATTTCCAATTACAATCTTTAAATTTGGATTTTCAATTTGTAATGACCCTGCATTGCGTATATATGCAGTAACCTGATGACCATTGGCTAATGCATGTTTTGTTAAGAGAGTGCCTGTTTTGCCGTTTGCTCCGAAAATAACTACTTTCATTTTAAAATTAGATTAGAACTAATTAATAAATTCTTAATTTTTTATATGTCTACAATTCATAAACATATAAACATATTTAAAAGTTTGATAGACGTTTGAAATTTAATAAACAAGGAAGAGAGAATAACTCTCAATTATCCTCTCTTCCTTGTGTTTCGTTGAATGGAAGAAAAATTATAAATAACTTGATTTCATTAAAATAATTGTCTTCAGTTTTAGCAATTCTAATAAAATAGGAGATTTCTATTTTATTTTCGATTGTCCATTTCGGCTTTGGTTTTAACCCGCAATCCCGGATTTTCTTTCACAATTTTGCGCAAAAATTCTTCAGGATAACCTGCACGAATAATAGTTGGCGGAATTTTATATTCGTTTTGCACGAATTTGCCATTTTTTTCAGCCTTAATATTTCCATCCATGTATTTTACAAGCAGATATTCTCCAAGTTTTTTCCAGGCAGCTGTAGAATTTTCGGCTTGCGAGTTACTGAAATTTGTTAGAAAAATCCGTGCATCCGATTCGCTCATTCCTATTGCTACTTTGTCGATGGCGGGAACTAACGCGTTAAAATCATTTTCCCAATGAGCCTGAACCTTTTTAATGTCGGTAAACATATAAGAATACTTACTGTAGGCATAATTTGCAACTCCATTATAAATCCAAAAAGCCGAAGTTGGTGAATATTCCAACAAACTTCCATTATCCGGGCGGAAACATTCCGGTAGGGTATTTATTCCACAATACATTGGTACATAAAGCGATGTGGCCGGATCGTCAACTCCAAACCAAAGAATACCACCAATATAATCGGGAAGCCAGCTTCGCATTTGAGCTACAAATGTAAATCCGGCCTGTTGCGTAGCAGTCGGTCTTTCATGAACATATCCCACGCTGTCCACTTTAAACGTGAGCGGACTGCAACGGAGTTTACTGCCAAAAGGACCGGCGGCTATTCCTTTGGTCATATCCAGTTCGGTTCCTTCGTATTGATCACGCATGCAATCTTTTAATTTCTGAGTGGTCAGTTTTACCGTTGGTTTTATCCAGAGTGGTATCCGTTCTACAGTTTCACCTTTAATGTAGGAAATATATTTGTCCATCGACGGATCAAGTTTCCTGAAAAAAGCCCAAACCCGGGCTTCGCAAGCACGCAATGCCACATAATCGAGTGGAGCATACGTGTCTGAAAAACTGAAATCTTTATTTTTTCCTTTGAAGTATCCTTTTTCACGGGCAAATGCAATGACATCTTCGGAATAGAGGCAATTGTTTTTATCGTCGAATGGGAAAGTTGTGATGCGGGCCTGATTGGCATGAGCCGAAACGCAATCGTCCGGAATTCGAAGTGCAACCCACAGAGCACCTTTGTTATGTGGTCCCTTGCCAACCATTTCCATAATCCAGACTTCATTTGGATCGGCAATGGAGAACGATTCTCCTTCGCTGTAATAACCGTATTGGGCAACTAAATCAGTCATTACTTTTATAGCTTCGCGGGCATTTCTGGACCGTTGAAGGGCTATATAAATTAAACTTCCGTAGTCCATAATAGCACTGGTATCTACCAATTCCTCGCGTCCGCCAAAAGTAGTTTCACCAATACTGACCTGATGTTCGTTCATATTTCCGATAACGGAATATGTTTTTTCAACCTGTTTTATTTTGCCGAGATATTTGCCACTATCCCAGTCATGTACATCCAATAGAGCATCGGGAGCATAAGTGGTTGCCGGATAATGATATAAAGCTCCAAAAAGGTAATATGAATCGGCATTGTAAGAAATAAGTGTTGACCCATCAATAGTTGCTGCTTTGCCAACCAAAAAGTTGGTACACGCAAAACCGGTATTTAACGAGAATATAAATACGAGTGAGAAGATAATTTTTCTAATCATTATTATGTTGTTTTTTACTAATGCAAAGATAAAATTTTGTTGTTGAACTTCAAAATCTGATTGATTATGAAGTTAATTTGGTAATTTGTTGGAATTATTTTTGGAAAAAGATTTTTTAATCCAGTTTGGAATAACAAACAGCCCTAGTAAAAGATATAAATAGTAACTAATCATTCTCCACACCAATGTTACAAAAATAATAGCGCTGGTTGACGAAAAAATATCACCATAATATTCTTTAAATGCATATTCAGTTACACCACTGCCGCCTGGTGTTGGGCTTACCACCATGAAAACCCAAAGAATTAACTGACGTGCAAATACGACCAAATGATTTATTTTTTCAGGAGTAAAGGCCATAAAAACTGCATTTACAACTAAAAATCGTGCCGACCAGGTTAATAATGTCATTCCAAAAGCTTTTATCCAAAACCAATAAGAGTGACTGCCAATTTCAGTGGATGCCTGAACCAGATTATTTGTTAACAAATCAACATTTGTATACCAGCGCCTTAGGATTTTTAATTTGAAAAGAGTGAGAAGCATTTGTCGAATCCAGTTTGGACGCTTGAAAATGCCGATAAACATGATGCTTGTCCACACTAAACGAGTGAAATACAAACTTGTAAAAACTACAGCAAAAGTGGAAACAATGACAGATGATGAATTGAAGAGTTCGGGAAGCGGAATGAATAAAAAGACAATTGGACAAACAATCAGAAAGAATAATTCGTCCAAAAGTAAATTAACAAACATGATAGTTGTACTTCTTCCGGCATTAATTCCTTCTTTTATAAGGAAAATAACCACCAGACTTGAACCTCCAACAACTGCCGGAGTTACTGCTGAAGTAAATTCGCTCAGAACGTTTATGTGAAAAGCTTGCTTCCACGATAAATCTTTATTGGTGAGCAGTCTGAATCGCCACATCATGCCAAAATCACGCATCATCATAAGCATAAATGCTAAAACGATAAATAAGAAACTTACAAAAGTAAAGTTAAATGTGAAGAATACATCCGGATTAAATTCGTCGAGAAAGAGCCATCCAATAACAAATAATCCAAGCAAGACAGGAATCGCAACCTGATAAGCCTTAAATGGTTTCTGAACTTTTTTTGCTTCAGCCTGAATTATTTCTTCCATTTTCGTTGCATTAAGTTTTTATATCTGTCAAGGACTTCGTCAGTCACACTTTCCCACGAACGTGCAATGGTTTTGGAAGCATTCAATCCTGCAACTTTAATTTTTTCAGGATTTGTGATTAATTCGCGTAATTTTGCAGCAAATGATTCAACCGTATTTTGAGTAAGAAATCCATTAAAATTATCCGTGATAATTTGTGCAGACGAAGATCCTGCCACTAAAATTGAAGGCGTTTGTAATGCTCCTGCTTCGCGAACTACCAAAGGGGCATTATCATAAATAGATGGAAACAGGAATAAATCTGCCGCAGCGTAGTATTTTTTAATTTGTTCACGGTCAGTGATGACACCCACAAATTCAACTTTTGAACTTAAATCCAGCTTTTCAACCAGTTCTTGTAAATCAGCTTTTGCATAACCGGTTCCAATAAAAAACATTTTGAACGGAAGATCTTTAATCAATTCCAACGATTCAACAATCAATCGGGTGTTCTTTTCCCATATATGCTGACCGACAAAAAGTAAAACCGACTCATTTTCCCTAATGTTCAGCTCAATTCGCGATTGTTCTTTGATGGGCTCAATTGGTTCATTGCTGGCAAAATCATTACCGTTATCCACAACCTCAACTTTCCCTTTAAATCCGTATTCACGAATTGTTTCTTCCACCGATGCTTGTGGAATCCATACTTCGTCAGCTTTTTCAAAAAAACTGATTATTTCATTTGTCATCTGTCGGGCAACAAATTTACTGCCAACAGAATGTTCAAAATCATCCCTGAATTTAGAATGAAAAGTGGCAACGAAAGGAATTTGTTGTTTTTTAGCAATGCCCAAGGCCAATCGACCGGCACTAAATGGACTATGTGCGTGAACTAATCCAAAAGACTTTTTTTCAATTTCATTTTTGAAAGATTTATCAAGATACGGTAATCCTACTCTGTAAGGTTTTCTTCCTAGAATAGGAATGGAAGTGTATCTTAAAATAGGATAAGCTTCGTTATCACTATAATTTGGTGATTTTGGAGTTATTACACAAACAGGTTGATTTTTCTTTTCTAACCAGTAAGCATAATTTTTGGTAGTCAGTGAAACTCCATCCATAATCGGCGGAAAACTTTCGTTAAAAATGCCAATAGTTTTAGGTTCTTCTTTTTTTCCAGATCGCATGTAACGTACTTTAGTTTATTGCTTAATGTAGTAAATTTATCAGATTTATTCGATTTGAAAGGAAATGCAAATTACGGAAAGAATTTTCACTTTTCCATAATTTTTGAACAAAAATACAGTTTTAGTCAGTATAAATAATTTATTTTAACAAAAGAGTTGTTTTCTGAGTGACATTTTGATAGCAATTCA
>JBBQMQ010000340.1:0-5101 GCA_038329115.1 Bacteroidales bacterium | reverse complement strand
ATTCATGACTGAGACAATAAAGGCATTGCGCGAAGGTAATCATTTGGCATTTGAAAAACTTTTTGATAATTGGTACGAACCCTTGTGCCGGTATGCATTTTCAATTTTGCGGGACATGGACGAAGCGGAAGATGTGGTGCAGAAAACGTTTTGCAAACTGTGGGATCAGCACGAAACGCTCGATATAAGAAGTTCAATAAATTCATATTTGTATCGGATTGTTCATAATGATAGTTTAAATCAGATTCAGCAAATAACAAGTCATAAAGAACATAATCAGAATTTTATATCAACAATAAACACTGAAGTAAATTCAACGCAGGAAACTATTGAAAGCAGTGAACTTCAGAAAGCAATCGACAAAGCATTAGCCAATCTGCCTCCTCAATGTAAGCGTGTTTTTGAAATGAGCCGAATTGAACAATTATCATACGCCGAGATAGCGAAAAACTTAAATATTTCGACCAATACAGTCGAAAACCATATTTCAAAAGCACTAAAACTCCTTCGGGTAGAATTAATCGAATTTTTAAGTATCATTATTTTCCTTCAAATGTTCAACTAATATGACTATAAATAATAACATAGACAAATTGCTGGCAAGATATTTTGGAGGAAATACATCCGAACCTGACTTGCAATTACTCGAAAACTGGCTTTCAGAATCTTCTGATAATCAGTACTATTTTGATCAAATGACGAAGTTGTACGAAAAAACCCAACTTCAAACTTCTGAAATACCAACACCAAATACTTCTGAAGCCAAAAAAGCTTTTAGCGCTTATATTTTAAAAAATGAAACTTCCAAACCGGTTATTGAACTGAAACCAAAATCATTTTTCACGAGTTGGATATTACGGGCAGCAAGTATCATTGTTTTTGTATTGGTTTCAGCAACTGCTTACTTCGTGTTTAATTCAAACAAGGAAATTGTTTATGCTACTGCAACGGACACAAAACAGGTTCAATTGCCGGACGAAACAGTAATAAAATTATCAGAAAACAGTAAAATTTCATACAATTCTAACTTTTCGGAGAAAGATAAAACAGTGAAGTTATCGGGTGAAGCTACATTTAAAGTCGGACATAAAGGAAGCGGAAAGCTCAAAGTAATTGCTGACGAAACTTTTATCGAAGATATCGGAACTGTTTTTACAGTAAAATCACTTATACAAACGGATGAAGTCAATGTTCTTGTTCGCCAGGGGCAAGTTCATTTCTACACATTGAAAGATAGTGGATTGGTTTTGAATGCTTCTGAAACAGGAGTTTACAACAAAAAAACAAAAACATTCAAAATTCTGGCTCAACAATCAACTTCCGGAATTGCGGGTTCAAAATATTTTGATTTTGAGAATATCTCCCTTAGTGATGCCGTTGTAATAATCGGTAATGCATACAATGTCGACATAAATCTGAGTGACAAAACAATTGGTAAAAAAAGAATTACCGTGAATTTTGATGGTGAAGATGTGAATGTGATGCTACAGATTATCACTGAAACATTGAATCTGGAAGTTGATAAAAATTCGAACACATATCAGTTAAATAATAGAAATCAATGAGAATGAGCAGATTGATTCGTGTGGTATTGTTTCAGCTTTTTTTGCTTCCGTTATTTTATCTGAACGGACAAAATGCAATTCTCAACAAAACCGTCACACTTCAGGTTGGTCAATCTTCGCTTAAAACCGTTTTAAATTCCATGAGCACGCAAACAGGATGTGTTTTTTCTTACGATCCCACAAAAATATCTGACAAACAAATAATTACTCACACCGGGAAGTCTTCAATGACTCTGAATGCCGCACTTTTGGAGATATTGCCAAAAAATACTCAATTCCTTGTAAACGGCAAATACATTGTTCTAAAACTAACTGAAGTAAAGAAAACACCCGAGAAGAAATTAAAAAGTGCGACCTTAAAAGAGATTAGTACAATCAGCAAAAAACCGGAATTTGAACGACTTGTATTACCTCCATTACAAAATTCCACATCCAATCCTTCCACTCAGGAAATTCAAATAACTCCTGATATCACTTCCGACTCAATTTCAATAAAAGAAGAAATAATTCCGATAAAAGACACACTAATTGCAGTCCAAAAAGATTCAATAATACCTGAAAAATCAATTCAAATTTCAGTTCAACCAAAAGATTCAACTAAAACTTCAACATCAAAATTTGGAGATTTCCTAAATAGAAAAGGGTTTCTTCAGGCAGCACTTTCAGCCAATAATCAGTTAGCTTCTTTTTCTGTTCAGGCCGGATTATATAACGTATATGCCATACTGTCTTTTGGTTCTGATTACAATGATTCCTATTTGTTTGGTTATGGTGTAGGAATTAATTTAAAAATCGACACACATTTTAGTGCAAGTATCGATTTGTTGCAAAATTCATTAATAGCCGGAAAATCTTATTTATTGCAGGTCAGAGCTTCGAACACCCAGTTTGTACCGGTTATCAATTATTCGATCGGAAAAACGTTTAAATTTTTTGCCGGACCAACGATAAATCTCATTCAGTCGAGTTATGTAAGTTCCTTATCAACAACTAATTTAGGATTATTGGTAGGAATTGGTTATTCAGTAGGAATAAAAATGGATCTGAAAAATCTGATTTCCGGTAAAAAATCCAAATCGGTTTAAACTATTTTTAATTTCAAATAGTGGTAATTTTCTTTTCATTTGTCATAGTAATAAAGAGAGAAAATTAATTCAAATAAACTTTTAAAAAACAATCAGTATGAAAAAACTAAATTTAGTAACAGCATTAGTTCTTGGCTTTGGACTAACAACTTTGGTTTCTTGTAATGGGAATTTAAATCTTGGCACAAATGCAGCAATGACAGTTACAGCTACCGATGAAGCTCAGGTGGCTAGTATTAACGACGAAGTTCTCAGCAATGTAGAAGATTATGGAATGACTTTCGATAACGCCGGTTATCAGAAAGTAAAAGCAGTAGTTGATTCAGCAGTTGTTATCATAACTGTTGATAATCCTGATCCTAGAGTATTCCCAAAAAAGATCACTATTGACTACGGAACCGGTTTTGTTGGGAAACGTGGAAACACTTTGAAAGGAAAATTAATGATAACACTGAGCGACCGAATGTATAAAGCAGGTTCAGTAAGAACTGTAACTTACGACAATTTTTATGTGAACGACAACAAGATTATGGGTTCTAAAAAAATTACCAATAATGGGCTAAATGCAGATTCACAACCAAGTATGACAACTGTAGCTAAGGATTCAATTCTGCGAGCTGATGGTAAAATGGTAACCTGGAATTCAAACCGTACCAGAACCAGAACAGACAATAACGGTACTCCTTTAGTTTATTGGGATGATACTTATTCAATCAGTGGTTCATCAAATGGAATAAATGCCAAAGGGGTTGCTTATACAATGGCAATTGAAGATACTAATCCATTAATTATTGTTGGTGGCTGGCCTTTCTTTGTTAAAGGCGCTGTAATTATGACAACTGAAACAAGAACCGCTGTAATGGATTATGGTGATGGAGCAAAAGACAATAAGGCCACGCTTATAGTTAATGGTGTTTCAAAAGATATTACGTTGAAGAGATAATTTTTTTAAGGCAAGATTACAGAGCCAAGAACCAAGATATTTATACAAAAAAGGTCTGTCGATAAATTTATCTACAGACCTTTGTTCTTTGTTCTTTGTTCTTTTATCTTGGCTCTTGGCTCTTTCTATACATTAAACCTGAAATGCATAATATCGCCGTCACTTACCACATATTCTTTTCCTTCGACGTTCATTTTTCCGGCTTCCTTGCAGGCGGCTTCCGAGCCTAAAGTAGTGAAGTCATCATATTTAATTACCTCTGCGCGAATAAATCCTTTTTCGAAATCAGTATGAATCACGCCGGCACATTGTGGTGCTTTCCAGCCACGTTCAAAAGTCCAGGCACGTACTTCCTGAACACCGGCAGTGAAATAAGTTTGTAAATCCAGCAAATGATAAGCTGCTCGAATTAAACGCGCAACACCGGATTCAGTCAACCCAACTTCCTCCAAAAACATCTGTCGTTCCTCATACGTTTCCAGTTCAGCAATATCCGCTTCGGTAGCTGCTGCCACAATCAGAATTTCTGCATTTTCTTCTTTAACCGATTCGCGAAGTGCTTCTACATAAGCGTTTCCAGTTTTTGCAGATGCTTCATCCACGTTGCAAACATACATCACCGGTTTATCTGTTAGTAAATATAAATCCTTCACCAGTTTTTTATCCAGCGGATCCAGTTTCACGGTTCGTGCCGATTTTCCCTGAATCAAAGCTTCTTTATATTGTACATAAATATCGTAAATTGCTTTGGCTTGTTTATCGCCAGCAGCAGCTTGTTTTTGGACTTTATTTATGCGGCTTTCAACGGTTTCTAAATCTTTAAGTTGTAATTCAGTGTCAATAATTTCTTTATCCCGAACCGGATTAATGCTGCCGTCAACGTGAACAATATTGTCATTATCAAAACAACGCAATACATGTAAAATGGCATCAGTTTCACGAATATTGGCAAGAAATTTATTTCCTAATCCTTCACCTTTGCTGGCACCTTTTACCAATCCGGCAATATCCACAATTTCCACTGTTGTTGGAACCGTGTTTTTTGGATGAACTATTTCAACCAATCGGGTAAGTCGGTCGTCAGGAACTGTAATTACACCGACATTTGGTTCAATAGTACAAAAAGGAAAGTTTGCTGCTTGCGCTTTAGCGTTTGAAAGACAGTTGAATAACGTAGATTTACCAACATTGGGTAAACCCACGATACCACATTGAAGAGCCATATTTTATAAAGTTTGAAAGTTCGTAAAGTTGAAAGATTTTTGAGGGCGCAAAGATACGACAAAAAATTACGATTTTAGATGTCCGATTTTAGATTTACAATTGACGATTGGATTTTGAAAACAACTTGAAGTCCAATCTAAAATTTTAAATTCGTAAATCAATGTCGTTTAGTTAGTGTATTTCTTTGTGATACTTTGTGACTTAGAGTCTTTGTGGCAAAAAAAATAACAGCCACTAAGTCACAAAAGCACTAAGGTTCACAAAGATTCCATTCAATGAAGATC
>JBBQMQ010000339.1:0-5109 GCA_038329115.1 Bacteroidales bacterium | reverse complement strand
GCTCCGGTAATGAACCATACTTCTAAATCCTTGAATGCCATAATAATCCTATTTATTTGTTGTTTTATATTTGTTTAATTTAATTCCAATGAAATAATTGCTTTTGCCGGAACTGTAACAGAAAGTCCGTTTTTAACCACTTTTGCTCCAGTGAAAACCGCTGGAACTACCGCTTTCGGGTTATCAAATGTATTAAAGGCATCAATCGTTTTGGCTGTGAGAATTGTTCCCGATACACCTGCTATTTTTAGATTTGCTAAATCAATATCCACTTTTTGCTCTTTGTCCGGATCAATATTAGCCAATGTAATATGAATTAATCCTTTTACATCTTTCGAAGCTGAAACACTTATTGCAGCAAACTTTTTATTGTTTGATGATAAAGAATCGCATTTAATATCAATAGGTAAATCTGTTGCTCCCATGTGTACTTTATACATATCAAAAACATAATACGTGGGAGTTAATACCATTTTCGGACCATCAGTCAAGATCATTGCCTGAAGCACATTCACTACTTGAGCGATATTGGCCATTTTTACACGCTCGGTATATTTGTTGAAAATATTCAAGGTTAATGCCGCAACAAATGCATCACGCAAAGAATTTTGTTGGTAAAGTGCCGAATGTGAACCCGGTTCCTGATCCCACCATGTTCCCCATTCATCCACCATCAATCCAACTCTTCCACGTGGATCATATTTATCCATAATAGCTATGTGCTTTTTTACCACATCTTCAATTTCTAGACATTTTCCCATCGTCCACAGATAGTCTGCTTTATCAAATTTTGTAGCAGAACCTTTGCTTCCATTCCAGCCCTTCACTGTGTAATAATGTAATGAAACGCCCTGCATACGATTGCCTACATTCTTCATTAATGTCTCAGTCCAGTGGTAATCATAATCACTAGCTCCACTGGCAATTTTAAACAATCTATTGCCATCATATTCACGGCAGTAAGTTGAATAACGACGATACAAATCTGAATAATACTCGGGAGTCATATTTCCTCCACAACCCCAACTTTCGTTACCGACACCAAGATATTTCAGTTTCCATGGTTTTTCGCGTCCGTTCTGACGACGCAAATTTGCCATCGGACTATCACCTGCTGAAGTGATATATTCAACCCACTTGGCAAGCTCTTCCACTGTTCCGCTTCCAACATTTCCACTCAGATAGGGTTCGCATCCCAACATTTCGCAGAGGTTGAAAAATTCATTTGTTCCAAAACTATTGTCTTCGATAACTCCACCCCAGTTGTTATTGGACATCGTTGGACGTTTTTCGCGGGGTCCAATTCCGTCCATCCAATGATATTCGTCGGCAAAGCAACCTCCTGGCCAGCGCAAAACAGGGATTTGAAGTTCTTTCAATGCATTAAAAACATCATTACGATAGCCTTTTGTATTTGGAATCTGAGAATTTTCACCTACCCAGATACCACCATAAATACAGGTTCCCAAATGTTCGGCAAACTGACCGTAAATTTCTTTGTTAATCACATTTTTGCCCTGATCAGCATAAATTGTGATTTTAGTTTGAATGTTCTGCGCAAAAACCGTGATGGTTCCCAATAAGATAAAAGTCATAAATAATTTCTTCATATAATTATTGTACTTTATAAATGCGGATTGTTTTAAACTATAAACTGTCAACTACAAACTACCGGCTATTTTACTGCCCGTAATAAGCACCCAGACCATGTTTTCGATAAAAATGTTTTTTTATCAAATGGTCATTCATAGTCAGATTTGGATTAACTCCGTATGCAATGTACGCCATTTTCCCAACCTGCTCCATTACCACGGCATTATGCACCGCATCGTGTGCATTTTTCCCCCATGAAAAAGGACCATGGTTTTTTACCAATACTCCGGGAATAAAATCCGGATTTTTGCCATTGAAACAATCTATAATAACGTTTCCTGTTTCAAGTTCGTATTCACCTTTCACCTCAGACTGAGTCATGTCACGGGTACAAGGAATTGCTTCGCTGAAATAATCGGCATGTGTTGTTCCTATGTTTGGAATATCACGTCCGGCTTGCGCCCACGCTGTTGCATACGTTGAATGCGTATGTACAACTCCACCAATATTCGGAAATGATTTATAAAGAACAAGATGAGTTGCGGTATCTGATGAAGGTTTTAATTTCCCTTCAATGGTTTTTCCATTTAATTCCACAACTACCATATCTTCTGCTTTCATGTCTTCGTACGAAACGCCCGAAGGTTTGATAACCACCAATCCACTTGCACGGTCGAGAGCACTCACATTTCCCCAGGTAAAAATTACCAATCCATGTTTTATCAGTTCCAAATTGGCTTGAAATACTTCTTCTTTTAATGCTTCTAACATGTCTTATCAGTTTATAATCATATATTTGAATAATCCTCCAACAACAAGTGTATTGTATACACTTGTTGTTTTGTGCAAATATATATATAATTATAAGATTAAGTTATAGAAATATTATGTTATATAGCATAAATTAGCAGCCTTTTATTCTTTAATAATATTAAAGCATTGATTTTAAATATATAAAACGTTTCCAAAAAAAAATAAAAAATCCTGCAAAGATAAGGTGGACAACACAAACCAACGCTTTGGGCAGTAAAGGTCAAGCCCTTTGGGTTTTGAGAAGAAATCTTCACACTTCCGCAAGCTTTAGGTAGTATTTTTTCCAAAAACCTTGGCAGCCCAATCCTGCTGCCTAAAGAGATGGCTATATATTTTCTTTTTTTTCTTTTTTTCATTTTCTTTTCTGGGGGTAAAAATTATTTACGGGCGCAGCAGCGTAAGCCTTCCGGACAAAATCTTCAAGATTTCCCACCCACCCTTAATCTGTTACAAGCAAAAGAAAGCAAAAGTATTTATTTCCAGATGCTCGCAGTAGATTCATTCAATCGGCTTATTCCGTTTCAGAGTTTCGCAGGCTTCACATCCCTACACTTCAATCCGCCTTATTCTTTTCATCAACCTCAGCACCGCTCGGCATAAGTAACTCCATTCTGTCACTCCACATGTTTCGTTCTGTCAGTCGTTACCTATGCCAGTTTCCAATGCTTTCCAATGGTTACTTTTTTTGCTTGCGGTGAGTTTACCCCAAATAAATAGGAACAATTTCCCCACCCACCCATTAATTGTACAGTCAAACAAAAATATAGAGTCAATTTTCATTTGCCTGCTGACGATACATACCATTTCAGCTCCATTCCGTTACGGTACTTCCATTCCGCTCCTCTACATTCTATTCGTACCTTAAACTACATTCCACCTGCATTTTATGTATCCACCTCAGCACCACACAGCATAAGTAGCGACCAAACTTAACTCCCTTGTTTCCGTTTCTTTGGTCGCTACTAATGCTACTTTCCAACGCATTACCTATGGATATTTATTTTGACTGTGTCGAGTCAACCCGTAAAAAAGAGAAGAAATAAAAGATTTGATTACAACGTGGTTTGTTTTGAAACAGTTGAATAAACAAGGGAAAACTGGATAGTTGGTTTAGAAGGAGTAGGATTTGTGTAAAAACGAGCTAAATATGATAGAATTTATCTTATTGGTGGAAAACAAAGCTAATTTGCGCCATTTATTGGAGATATTAGTACTAAACAAACATCTGGAATTACATAATTTTACAAAGACATTAAAAAAATTGTGACTTAACAAAAATGCTATAACAATTAAAAAACGAGAATAACTTTTTTCGAGCTCGATGGGACGGCTCCAAAAGTTATTTCCCGTTTTTTAAAGAAAAAATATGAATTTCAATTTAATCGAAAATCAAAAAAATAGCACTATCTTATTGAAATGAACCAATTACTGAACTAGGACTCGTACCATCAGTATTATTGGTAAAGCTTAGGCTAAATTTATATTCCTGATTAAAGTTATCATATAAGGTGATATCAATTACCTGTTGTACATCACATAAAGATGTGTAGTACAGTCGGAAAGTTTCATTATCCAATTCAAAAAATTCATTGGGAGCTAACACTTCACCGTTTGATTTCTGTAAAATACCTTTTCCTTCGGTTTGAAAATAGCCAATATAGTATTTGGCAGCTTCATATTTACCTCTACGGTTCAACTGACATTTGATTTCAACTGTTTCCCAGAGCTTGATTTTCTTTTGTACCGGCATGGTACTAAGCGAAAATTCATAGGCTTGCAAAATATCCAACTTATCGTCACATCCGCTGCATAGCAGCACCAAGGCTACCATACTGATTATAATTATCTTTTTCATTTTTGATTTTCTTTTTAGTTGATTATGATTTTTATCCCGACACCCAATTGGGTAGTGAATTTAGCAATGGACGAACCCCAAAGGATTCGCTCCCGGGCATTGATTAAAAACACTATTTGATCGGTGATATAAGTTTCAAGTTCTATGGTTGCTGCTCCTCCATACAAGAAAGCATCTGGATTACGGAGCGTTGCTCCATCAAAAAGCATTTTATTACCCCAATTGCTGGTTTCATATCCTGCCAAAGCGGACGCACCAATGGATAAAAGAAAGTTTCTCCTTGGATCGGAAAGCACTCCGTAATAATATCCACCTTCAGCAGTAAACTGTGCCGCCGGAATTTGTATATCCCTATAATCAAGTTGCTTTTGCAAATACTCTCCTCCAAAAACCCAACGACTTCCATTTTGCGTATAGGTTGAAAGAGCAGCTCCTGCATAAAAAGCTCGTAATGGATTTATGCCATTTACTGATCCGTAAGTGAGTTGAATGCCTCGCTGTCCAGCGAGATAACGTTGTGCGTTTACCATTCCATTCATTGTAACGCAGACGATAAAAATTATAATTGCTCTTTTCATTTTATTTGATTTCTAATTCGTTAACCACATTTGCTCGTACTATATCACTGTTTTCAACTACAAAACGCTGGTGACGACCGCCATTTTTTTCATTGAGTTCTACTACCAGTTGTTTGTCATCTGGAATCGTAAACTTATCCAGCGTAAAGACGGTACGTTCACTGCTTTTCCCCGCTACATTCGTAACATAATTGAAAGCCCGAATAGGAGTAATAATTGTTTCTTGAATGGCAGTGCGTTTTAGCACTTTTTTATCCACAATTTTGAATA
>JBBQMQ010000338.1:0-5116 GCA_038329115.1 Bacteroidales bacterium | reverse complement strand
ATTCTCAGCAAATCAAAAGAGAAAAATAAACTTTCGTTGCCGTTAAATATTGCTGTTTCAGGTGGAAATACACCAAAACTACTTTTTACAATTCTTGCCAATGATTACGCAGATTCAATTCCATGGAATTTAGTTCGTCTTTTTTGGGTCGACGAACGGTGTGTTCCGCCAACTCATGCCGAAAGTAATTTTGGAATGACTTATGAAAATTTATTGAAACACGTTCTCATTCACGATTCAAACATTTTCAGAATGCAGGGAGAACTTGATCCTGAAATTGAAGCAGTCAGGTATCAAAAGTTGCTCGAAAACGAACTTCCATCGCGAAACGGGTTTCCACAATTTGATCTTATTTTATTGGGAATGGGCGATGATGGGCATACGGCTTCCATATTTCCAGACAACATGCATTTGTTACATTCCGTTTTGGCAGTTTCGGTTTCAATTCATCCCACCAGTGGTCAGAAACGAATAACATTGACCGGGAAAACTATTAACCAGGCCGATCAAGTTCTTTTTTTGATTACCGGTGATTCAAAGAAAGATATTTTACGCCAGATTATTCTGCAAACGCCAGATAGTGAGAAGTATCCGGCCACTTACGTTCATCCCGCGTTTGGAATTATTGAATTTTATCTTGATAAATTAGCAGCTTCAGAACTTTAATTTACTAACGAATTATATATTTAAAACCCATGAAAATCAACAAATTATTATTTTTAAGTGTTATCGTTTTTAATTGCTTTCCAGGTTTTTCTCAGCAGAATTTAAAAGACAAAACACCACTCAAACAATCATTTTTTACGGAGCAAGACGCTTCGAACTGGATTTATATTATTAAAGATAAAAATCTTAAACCAAGCGATGTTTTTATCATGAAAGATGGAATTCTGCAAATAACCGGAGTGTCAAGCGGATATTTGCGCACCAAGGAAATTTATTCAAATTTCACAATGAAACTGGAATGGCGATGGACAAAAACGCTGGGGAATAGTGGAGTTTTAGTTCATATTCAGCCAAAAGACAGCATTTGGCCTGTTTGTTATCAGGTTCAGCAAAGAGCTGATGCAGCCGGTGATATTATTTGCATGAACGGACTTTGGGCGAAAGAATGTACAGATTCAGTGAAATTTACAGTAAATAAGTTGAAACCTTCAAACGAGAAAGCTGTAACTGAATGGAATTCGATGGAGGTTACTTGCAAAAACAAAACAATAACCGTATTAGTGAATGGCGAATTGCAAAATAAGATTACAGGACTCACTGTGAGAAAAGGATTTATTGGATTTCAAAATGAAGGTAAACCACTTGAATTCAGAAATTTGAAAATTCAAAAATTATAATACAACTGAATTCTAATCAAAACTTTAACGACAAACCAGCTCTGAATGAACGCCCCGGCATGGGGAACCATTTGATAATTTCGTAATTAGAATTCAGTAAATTAAGCACTTCCAGATTAGCATGAATTAAATAATGTTTCGTTTTAAAATTCCTGCTCACTGAAATACTGTGATCTGCAAATCCGGGTAAGCGGTTTTCGATATAATTTTGAAATAGAATATATCGTTTTCCTGACCATAAAAGCGAGTACGACAGGTCTATAACCGGAGTTTCAATCCCGAATTTTCCGGAACCGGAAACACGTGGAGTATAAGGAATTTGATTATTATAAGTGCGATTATTCGGGTCGGTGACGTCTAAAGCACGTTGATAAGTGTACGAAGTTCCGATTACGATTGCAATTTTATCACAAGGTTTTATAGCTGTTTCGGCAGTTAAATCCAGACCATCAATACTTACTTTTCCTAAATTTAAGGTTGTCCAGCCAAAAGTGTTTTTGTTGGGGAACGAAACAATTTTATCCAACACATCGTTGTGGTATCCATCTAAAGTTACAGTAATTAAAGGCAACCATTTGCCAATTGAAGTAGAATAAGTTAATCCCAAATTATACTGATTTGCAGTTTCGGGTTTCAAATTGCTATTTCCAACACTTGGATAATATAAGTCATTAAAAGTGGGCATCTGGAAAACATTTTTATAAAATAAACGGACTCTGAAATCCTGAAATTCAAAAGGCTTTACAGATAAACTGACAAATGGCGAAAGCTTTTGAAAGCTTTGACTTGTGTTTTCGGTGTTTATTTTTTCATCAATAACGGTTCCCAATAAACTGATAGTTGCCAGAAACCTGTCAGTAACGTATTTTGCAGCAATATCGGAAAGAAAAGAAAACCGTGTTGGAAATGTTTGTCCGGATAAGTCATAACTCAAGGTGGCAAAAGCAGCATCGGTTGAAGTCGAAAAAGAAAGGTTTTCTAATGCTTTGAAAAGCACCGAAGCCGATCCATACAACTCTTGCTGTACATACGAATTGTCCAATTTCTCATCCAAATTCAAATACGTCGGGTCTAAATAACGCAAATACCCACGGTTGTATTTTGCATTGGTTTGAAAAGCCCATTTTTTTGAAAATTCCTTTTGAAAATGTGCCTGAGTAAAAAATGTATTATCCCAAAGCCGTTGTTTGGAGGAACTCTCTGCATTGTATAAAATGGTGGCACCGGGCAATCCACGTTCCGATTGATAAAAATAGGTTTTTAAATAGCCGGTTGAATTTTCTGAGAAATTTCCATACAATGTACCTTCAAGTCGAAGATTTTTGACGTCGGTGTTTTGACGTAACTCGTCGGTAATAGTTGAACTGTTGTAAAGCTTGTAAGGGTATTTTCCATCTGCCGAGAGCCATTCGCCACTAAACGAAGCTGAAATTTTCGGACTTATTTTTCTTTCTAACGCAAATGAAGGGTTCAGTAAACCAAAGGAACCCACCTTCATTGATACTTTACCATTTGTATTTTTGTTTCCGATAAAATTTGGTGTCAGCGTTCGGATATTCAAGACCGAAGAAGACGCAAACAACCGTGCCGGTTGAAAAATATTATCGCTCTGACCATTATTAAGAGAAACCATATCCACGTTTTCCAACGAAAATCGACCTAAATCAATTTGCCCGGTTTGGCAATCAGTGAGTGTGATTCCGTCGTAACTAACTGCTGTATGATTTGCTCCCAAACTTCTGACTGAAACGGTTTTCAACCCACCAATGCCACCATAATCTTTTACTGTTACGCCCGAAAAATACTTCACCGCATCTGAAATCTGAAGCACATTCAATTGTTCAATATTTTTGGAAGAAAGCATTTGAAGAGGTGCGCTGGAGCGGACTTCAGCATTTTGAAATTGGTTGGTAATTGTGATTTCAGAGATTGAATAGGCTTTGGTTGTGTCAAGTTTTTGCGTTTGTTGTGCAGAAACCAGTCCACACAAAAAAAACGAAAACAGCATCATTATGCCGGTTCGAAATTTAAAATTTTGAGTGAAAATGATTTGCATACAATCTATTTGTATAAAAAATTATTCAAATAGCTTGCAAGAAAAGAAAAATCAACAAAGCAATTGGTTGCTGCATTGGTTTTTAGCTCTGTCCTCGAAAGCTTTAAAACTGAACTTACATGGCAGGTCTTCTGACTTACTTCCGTTTTTGAATGCCTTCCCGAAATTCAGTGGCAAAAGTTATTGTTCAAAAACGTTATTGAAGCTTACAGCAGCGGGACTGTTGCCGATTTACACGACATTCCCTTTTAATCACCTTCCGGAAATCGGAATAAGCGAACCAATGCATTTGCAAAAGTAGTGTTTTCAATTCAGAAAAGCATAATTGTTTTCAATTTTTCCATGAGTTGTATGCAAGATTCTAATTCAAATTTTCAAATTGCCACATTTTCAAATTGCCACATTAGCACATTTTTTCGTATCTTTGCCGTCTTAAATTCATTTCAAATAAAGTTGTTATGGGAAGTTTTGGAAAATTTATCGGAGGGGGATTAGGTTTTGTTTTAGGAGGACCGATAGGGGCATTAATCGGATATGCAGTCGGTTCAATGTTTGATGGAACTCAGATTTCTGTTTCAGGCAATTCCATCGGTATGAGCCGCACATCAGAAGGCGATTTTAAAATGAGTTTACTTGTTTTGATGGCATGCATTATGAAAGCAGATGGCCGAATAGATAAAGCCGAACTGGCTGTGGTGAAGAGATTTTTAGTGACTAACTTTGGAGAACAAGGAGCCTTGGACGCATTGCAAATTTTGAAAAATTTATTGGAACAAAACATAAATGAAACAGAAGTAGCTGCTCAAATTGGCCAAAACCTGAATTATTCTTCCAAGTTGGAATTATTGCATTTGCTTTTTCAAATAGCTTATGCTGATGGTGAAGTGGTTGCTTCGGAGCTAAATACAATTCAACGAATTGCAACCCATTTTCGTATAGATCGCCTTGATTTCGAATCTATTAAAGCACCTTATATGAAAGCAGTTGATCGTGATTGGGCTTATAAATCATTGGAAATTGAACCAACTGCAACCGATGAGGAAATTAAAAAAGCCTACCGAAATATGGCGAAAAAATATCACCCTGATAAAGTGAATGATTTGGGCGAAGACGTGAAAAAATCAGCAACAGAAAAATTTCGATCTGTAAACGAA
Organism: Bacteroidales bacterium; assembly: GCA_038329115.1. Lineage (GTDB taxonomy): Bacteria > Bacteroidota > Bacteroidia > Bacteroidales > Paludibacteraceae > Paludibacter. The sequence goes on along the minus strand of JBBQMQ010000338.1, from coordinate 563 downwards.
GCGTACGAAAATTTGAAGAAACAACGTGGAATTAATTAATTTAGGATTTTAGAATTACGATTTTAGATTGGTTTTTATGAAAGAAGAAATTAAAAGAAGGACAAAACAAATTGGATTAGAAGTAATTAAACTTGTTGATGAAATGCCTTACAAACATTCAACGAAGGCTATCGCTTCTCAAATAATAAGATGTTCAACATCAGTTGGAGCAAATTACAGAGCTGCTTGCAGAGCGAAATCAAATGCCGATTTTATAAATAAATTGAAAATAGTTGAAGAAGAAGCAGATGAAACAATTTATTGGTTAGAGATTTTGGAAGAAAGCGGATTAGTTGTTCCCAAACGAGTTCTCAATTTGAAAAAGAATCAAATGAAATCTTATCAATTGTCGTTGCATCAATCAATACTGTTAGAAATAAAATCAATCACTACTGACCGACAAACATTTTAAAAAAAAATAGGGCAAACGCCTAAACATTCACCCTACTGTTGTATATTTGAGTTACGAAACTTAAAACAGTACAACATGAGCAAAGATATAACAAAAAGTTTAGTCGGTCAGC
>JBBQMQ010000337.1:0-5127 GCA_038329115.1 Bacteroidales bacterium | reverse complement strand
TGGCTGGCGGCGAAGCCGCCAGCCAACCCCCTCCAAAAACATAAATTGCTGATTGTCATTCTGAACGAAGTGAAGAATCTAGCTGAAAAACAAGGTATACTAAGTTTGCCGGACAATAGTGATTTTTTTTGAATCAAAAATTGAGTCTCCTCCGAGAAAAGGCGAAATAGCACATTTTCGAACAAGACAGAAGAACGCCCTATTAACGAATATTATGCAGATAATATCTTACAAAAAAAACGTTCGGAATTTATTCCGAACGTTTCCATTTTTGATTCAAACCTTTATTTTTCCAACCGTTTCATGGCTTCAATGGTATTTTCTCGGCTTCCAAAAGCGGAGAAACGTACATATCCTTCCCCACTGGCTCCAAATCCAGCCCCCGGTGTAGTAACGATATTTTTTTCTTTCAATAAATAATCAAAATAATCCCAACTTCCTTGTCCGGCTGGTGCTTTTGCCCAGATATAAGGCGCATTTATGCCACCAAATATCTTGTAACCGGCCTCCACTAAGCCTTCACGTATGATACGGGCATTTTCTTTGTAAAAGTCTAAAAGAGCTTTTACTTGCGCTTTCCCTTCGATACTGTAGGTTGCTTCTGCAGCACGTTGTACAATATACGAAGTGCCGTTGAACTTGGTGGTTTGGCGGCGATTCCAAAGTTTATTAAGTGAAACCGGTTCGCCAGATTCAGAATAACCCATAAGTTGCTTTGGTACAACAGTGTATCCGCAACGTGTTCCGGTAAATCCGGCGGTTTTGGAGAAACTGCGGAATTCGATAGCTACATCTTTTGCACCTTCAATTTCGTAAATACTGTGCGGCACATTTTCTTCGGTGATAAATGCTTCATAAGCTGCATCAAATAAGATAATCACGTTATTTGTTCTGGCATACTCAACCCAAACCGTCATTTGTTCTTTGGTTAAAGTAGTTCCAGTTGGATTATTTGGATAACATAAGTAAACTAAATCAACTTTTTCAGTGGGTAAAGCCGGCACGAAATTATTTTCTGCATTGCAGGGCAAGTAAACCAGGTTTGTCCACGCGCCACTTTCAGTCGGTTCACCGGCACGGCCACCCATGGCGTTTGTATCCACGTAAACCGGATAACTCGGATCGGTAATAGCAACTCGGTTATTTACATCGAAAATATCACCGATATTACCTGTATCACTTTTGGCACCGTCGCTCACGAAAATTTCATCTGCTTCAATTGAAATTCCTTTCGATTTGAAATCATTTTCAACAATTGCTTCTCTCAGAAAAGCATAACCCTGTTCCGGGCCATAGACTCTGAACGTTTCAGCACTGCGCTGTTCATTTGCTGCAAGTATCATCGCATCAACCGATGCATCGGGTAGGGGAAGGCTTACATCTCCGATTCCCATGCGGATAACGGGTGCTTCAGGATTTTCTGCTTTGTGTTGTGCAACCCGTTTTGCAATTTCAGAAAATAAATAAGTAGCGGGAATTTTGATAAAGTTCTCGTTAATTTGTGCCATACTTTATTAGTTGTTACCCCTAGCCCCTAAAGAGGAACTTTTCTAGAGGTTATTAGTAAATAATTGTAATTTAGTTTCCTTGTAGACGACATTATTCTCTTTTTGAGAATTACAAAAGACCGGGTCAGAAAATATATCAGTCTAAATCTTTCAACCTCTCTCGAACACTGGAGAAAAACAATGCATTTATCAGCAGTCGAGTTTAAAAGCCAAAGACGTTATTGATGAATTTGACCGCAATAAAATTGACCGGCTGCTCAACCAGTTCGAAGCAGCATCCCTGCAACGTTCAAAAAAGCGCAAAGTTAAGCCTTTTTTTGAGAATCACATACAGATTTTGAAAGAAACAGACTATAAAAGCAATGCGAGGTGTTATCAAAGTACGTTGATTATGCTGAAAATTTTTGATAAAAAGCTTGAACAAAGGGTTTTTTCCGAAATTGAAATCAAGTATATGTGTGTGTTCAATTTTTGTTCAGACACCACCTGAAACGATTTGCATTAGAACAAAATAATGTCAGAACTATACAACATGAAAGGATTATGTGCCATTCTCAATATGATAATAGAAGCCCAAGAAGCAAGCCGTTAAACATATCCTTTTCACAATATGCCCGAAGTGGTTGTAGTAGAGGTTTCATGGAACTATCATTTGAATAGAATTAGGTAAAATGCTGATTTTAAATGGTGAGAATCCGTTTACGATAATCCCATCTGCTTCCAGCAAAGCGGCTTTGTCACATTGCACCAGTAAACTTTTTGTTTGAAACGATTCGATAACCGGATGTTCGAGCAATTTCCCATTAAAAATCCGAAGTAAAGCAGTAAGAATATCCCAGAGAGTTGGTTTTTTAGCCATCATCACATCCATTAATCCATCGTAAGGCACAGCATTCGGATTTTGCTTCATACCGCCACCACTGTAACAACCATTGGCCACATTCATGGTAAACATGGTATCTGTAATGTTCCGTTCGTCCGAGAAAATCCGGACTTTATGTGCTTTGTATGTGAAAACAGCACCAAGCAAAGCCAGTGTATAAAGAAAAGAATGACTTCCAAGAACAGCTTTCAGCCTGTGTGTGAGATTTACTACTGCGGCATCAAGTCCGAGTCCTATGGAATTGATAAAGAAATGCGATTCCATTTTCCCCTCCATATCGTATTCCCCTTTGCCAATATCGATGGGCTGAGTTTTTCCTTTAAAAAACACGTCGGTAGATTTGTTATAATCACGTGTCAATCCCCAGAATCGCCCCCAGTCATTGCCTGTTCCGCGTGGAATTAAAGCAATTTTTAATGAGCTTGTATCTTCGGTTTCCGCACTGAAAATGCCATTAATCACTTCGCTCATTGTACCATCACCACCTAAAACCAGTATGTTTTTATAGTTTTTTTCAATAAAATATCGGGCAATCTTGGATGCATGTCCGGCAAATCGTGTCAAACGGTAATCAAATTCAATTCCGGCATGTTTCAACGCCAGAAAAAGATATTTGCGTTGCTGGCGAAATTTCTTTTTACCTGATTTGGGATTGATGATAATTGCCCAATGTTGCGGTGTGATTTCCATAGATTTAATTCGTGTTATTAACTCATTTCGGTCGTATATTTGTTCGCCTCGCCACGTTATTTTTGTCTTTGTTCTTGATCCTTGGCTCTAAAATCTAACTCTTCGTTAGCCATAAGTCCAACAACGTCAATGCTGCCATTGCTTCCACAATTGGGACGGCACGTGGTAAAACGCATGGATCGTGACGTCCTTTGGCTTCTAGTTCCACTTCGTTGGAGTGAATATCCAGTGTTTCCTGTTTTTTTGCAATAGTGGCAACCGGTTTAAATAAAACCCGGAAATAAATATCCTGTCCATTGCTTATTCCACCCTGAACGCCACCTGAGTTATTTGTTTTGGTGGAAATCTTGTCTCCGACTTTTATAAACGAATCGTTCATTTCCGAACCTTTCAAACTTACTCCTTCAAATCCACGTCCGTAATCAAAACCATGCGTTGCATTTATGCTTAACATGGCTTGTGCCAGGCGTGCTTGTAATTTATCAAAAATAGGTTCTCCCAATCCAACCGGAACACCTTTTATAACACATGAAATAATGCCCCCGATGGAATCACCATCTTCTTTCAATTGCTTGATGTAGACAATCATCTTTTCAGCAGTTTCAGTGTCAGGACACCGAACATCATTCGTTTCAATCAATGATAAATCAATGGCTTCGTAGGTTTTGTTTATACCAATATGTCCGACTTGTGAAGTATAGGCGGTAATTTCAATTCCGTGTTTTAATAATGCCAGTTTGGCAATGGCACCGGCAACAACACGCGATGCTGTTTCGCGGGCTGAACTTCGTCCACCACCACGATGGTCGCGGATTCCGTATTTTTGTTGATAGGTATAATCGGCATGTGATGGACGGTATACTTCTTTCAAATGATCGTAATCCGAACTGTGTTGGTTTTCATTCCAAATTATGAAAGCTATTGGGGTTCCTGTTGATTTTCCTTCAAAAATTCCAGACAGAAATTCCACTTTGTCACCTTCTTTCCGTGGCGTAGAAATGGCAGACTGGCCAGGGCGACGACGATTTAATTCATTTTGGATGAATTCTTCATCAATTTCTATTCCGGCAGGACAGCCATCAACAATACCACCAATTCCTTTTCCGTGCGATTCACCAAATGATGTGAAAGTAAACAATTTACCTGTTGTATTCGACATAAACTTATGCTGGGATTTTACGTTTAATAAGAAACTATAAAGTACAAAGTTATCTATTTTTTTTAAATTAATATAATTGTCAGGCTCTGTACCTACAAAAAATGGATATTAAATGGTTTTAATCACTTAATATCCACTTATATTATTGGTTTTCAAAAATTAATTGCAACCACAGCTACCGCCACAACCGCAACTTTCGCCTGCCATTTCTTTTTCTTCGCAAGATCCTTCGCCACAACTATCGCATCCACAACCGCAACCTCCACCCTGAAGTGCTGCTAATTCCTTTTCTGTGGCTTCACGAACTTCAAGTACTGAACCTTTAAAGTGAAGATTTTCTCCAGCCAAAGGATGGTTTAAATCAACTTGAACATGTGTGTCAGTAATTGTAACGATCTGTGCATTAATGCGATTTCCATCGCTATCCATCAATGGCACTACATTTCCTTCGAAAATCATTTCTTCATCCAGTTTGCCATCAATTTCAAAAATAGCACGATCCAAATCCAAAACACTTTCGTCATCATACAGTCCGTATGCGTCTTCGGTATTAATGACAAAGTCAAATTTGTCGCCAACTTGCATTCCGAAAATGTTTTCTTCGAATTTTGGAAGCATCATACCAACTCCATAAACAAAATTCAATGGTTGTTCAGCAGTTGCTTTTTCCATTAATTCTAATTCTCCTTCAGTTTCACCATCTACAAATAATTCATATTCGGCCGCTACTGATTTGTTTGCTGTAATTTTCATTTTTTTTACTTATTTATTTGTTATTAAAATTTTGTTTCTACCTTAAAAATACCATTTTACCTTAAGTCATTTTATAATAACTTAATACCAGGTAATATTGTTCGCTCCGTAACTGCTTTGTTTGTCATATTTCA
>JBBQMQ010000336.1:0-5130 GCA_038329115.1 Bacteroidales bacterium | reverse complement strand
AGTTTTGTAATTCAGATTTTTTGTGCTGAATACTTGATAAGAAATATTTGCTTCAATCCCTTTATTAGTCATAATGCCTGCATTAGCAAATACGTTTCCGGTTTTACTAGGTGGTTGTGGTAGTGAGTAGGGATATATTAAATCTACTGTACGTCTGCTGTACAATTCAACAGAACCTTGAATACGACTATTCAAAACAGCCCAATCTATACCCAAATTAAGCTCTTGCATTGTTTCCCATCTCAAATCCGGATTTGCATCTCTGCTGGTTTGATACACAACAGTATGCGAAACACCATCTTCCATAGAAGGTTGCATGCCTGATGGATAAATTACAGGGATTGACCAATACGACGCAAAACCTTCTGTATTACCTGTCATACCATATCCTACACGAAGTTTTAATTGATCTAACCAATTTACATCTTGCAGAAATGATTCGTTTTTCGCTGACCATGCCAATGAACCAGAAGGAAATGTACCCCATTTGTTGTTGGCTCCAAATTTGGAAGAACCATCCCGACGTACCGTTACTGTAGCAAAATATTTTTGATCATAATTGTAAGCCGCTCTACCAAAAAACGAAATTATTGTCCACTCATTTTTATATGAACCAATGGAGCCATAATTTACATCGGCTAAACCACCTAGATTATTTGATCCTACATAAGTAGACTGTGCATTAGTGCCAAAAGAATTAAAACCATCGCTCAATTGATTTTGGTATGAATATCCTCCTACAAGAGATAAAGTATGAGTTCCAAATTTTTTATCATAATTCAAAAATGTCTCAAGTAATTTTGTAGTATTATTTGAATAGCTACGCGAACCTCGGCCTTTAGTTGAAGAAGTTGGAGAAGAGGCTGGTACAAAATAGTAAGATTCTGAATCATCGCGGGTATAAGCTCCATTAGCCTTTGCTTTCAAGCCCGGAAGAATTTCATATTGAGCCGATCCATTCATACGAATTCTCTTTGCTGAACGCTGATTTTGAATATTGTTGATGGTAGCAATAGGATTAAAGTATTGAAATTCATAAGCTGGTTGTTCATAAAATGTACCATCAGGATTGTAAACCGGATGCAAAGGTGAACGTTGGAAAGCTTGATACATAATATCTGTTGGACCGTTTCCACCAAAATCTTCATAATCGTTTTCTTCAAAGGTTGCAGATATAGTTCCATCCACAACTAATTTGTCGTTCAATAATTTCTGCATTACATTTGCATTGGCAGTAAATCGCTGTTTTTCAGTTCCTTTAACTACACCTTTGTAATCTGACCAAGTACCTGAAATACGGTAATTAGATTTATCAGTCGCACCACCAATGGCTACATTATAATTTTGGGTTACACCAGTGCGATATATTTCATTTTGCCAATCAGTACTTGCATTAGCATCGTTATGGGTTATTCCATTCCGTTGAATAAAACTCCGAATATCAGAAGCCGAAAGCAAATCCAGTCTTTTTGAAACTTGATCCATAGAAATGTATGAATTGAAATCTATAGCGTTCTTTGTGCCTGCTAAACCAGCAGTTCCGCACTTGGTAGTAATTATAATAACACCATTTGCACCACGAGACCCATAAATAGCTGTAGAAGAAGCATCTTTTAAGACGTTAAACGACTCAATATCTTCTGAAGGAATAGTTGTTGCATCAACACCTGGTACTCCATCTACTACATATAAAGGATTTGAACCTGTTGACAAACCTCCGGCACCACGAATTTGTACTGAAAAGCCATCATTCGGATTTCCGCCTTTTTTTGTGATTTGAACTCCAGAAGCTTTGCCTTGCAAGGCTTGAATAGGATCTGTTAAGACCCCTTTGTTAAATTCGGCAGAGGATACGTTCATAACTGCACCCGTTTTATCGCTCTTTTTTTGTACACCATACCCGATGGCAACTACTTCGCTGAGGACGATTGCATCTTCTTTTAATTGAATGACCAGATTAGTTTTGCCTTCAACCGGAATTTCGAGAGGTTGGTAACCAATGTATTTGACTACAAGTGTAGCACTTGATGCTACTGATGATAATGAGAATTCACCATTAAAATTGGTGATGGTACCATTTGTTGTACCTTTTACGAGAATGTTGGCACCGAGAATTGGTTCTCCGCTTGCAGCATCTTTAACTACACCGGTTACGGATATTTGTTGTGCATTGGCAGTTATACCAAAAACAAGCAGCGCAAAAATGACTCCAAAAGTGCGCAAATTTAGCTTAAAGTGATTGTACTTCATGCATTAAGTTTTTTAAGGTTGAAACTTGAATTTAATTAAATCTAAACGTAAACAAATTATTAATGTATTTTAATCATTGCTCTATGTGTTTGGTATTAAGCTTTCTATAAAATAAATTTTATTAATAATTTTTCAGGAGCAAAAATAGAGTATGAATGATTATTTGCAATCATTGTTTCTTGTTATAATTAGAAAAATACAACGCAAACGTTTGCGACAAGATTTTAATTTTTTTGCGAAAATAATTTTTTATTCGGATAAACTATTTTACTTTTGCAAAGCAGAATTGAATTAAGAGTTATCACTTCTATATAATATTATTTTGAAATATCGTTTATTGTATTGTTAACTAGCAGTATAATGTCTTATTTTGAATTATCTGCATCTAATAAATCTGATTTTGTGACCGCAAATATTATTGTATGAAAAAGCCTCCAATAACAATTAAAGATATTGCGCGGGCGCTCAGTATTTCGCCTTCAACCGTTTCACGTGCTTTAAAAAATCATCCGGACATCAGTCAGGATACAAAAGACTCGGTAAATAAATATGCTAAAGACTTTAATTACAAGCCAAATACATTGGCTTTAAGTCTTCGTATGAGTAAAAACAACACAATAGGAGTAATTGTTCCTGAAATAATTCATTATTTTTTCTCATCTATTCTTTCAGGTATTGAACAGGTTGCAAATAAAGAAGGATTTAATGTAATTATTTGCCAGTCGAGTGAGAATTACGAAAAAGAAGTACGTAATGCTGAAGCATTAATTGCAACCCGAGTTTCAGGCGTTTTAGCATGTCTTTCAAAACATACCACAAATTACGATCATTTTCAGGAAATCATCGACAGCGATATTCCGTTGGTTTTTTTCGACCGCATTTGTATTGGTATTAATACTGACCGTGTAGTTGTTGATGATTATGTAGGAGCCTTTGCTGCTGTTGAATATCTAATTCAAACTGGTTGCAAACGCATTGCTTTTTACAGTTCACCGTTTCATCTTGAAATTTCAAAGAACCGTAAAAACGGTTATCTCGATGCACTCAGAAAATATGGACTTCAGGTTGACGAATCCCTGATCAAAGTTTGTGATACCCGCGAGGAAGCCATCATTATAACTCCTGAAATTCTCGACAGACCAAATCGTCCCGATGGTTTTTTTGCAATCAACGACCATTGTGCGGCCGGAATTCTTTATGCCGTAAAGCTTGCAAAATTACGTGTGCCTCAAGATATTGCCATCATGGGATTTTCTGATGGAGAATTGGCTAAAGCGTGCGATCCAATGTTAAGTACTGTTGAACAGCATGGATACGAAATGGGACTTAATGCAGCAAGTTTGTTGTTGGATAAAATAAATGGCATAACTCATGGACAATATACAAATAAGATTGTGAAAACGAATTTGATAATCAGAGGAACAACGAAATAGATAATGTTATGACTATAAATTCTACTACCAATAATACGAAACAGAAATTCAGTTTTTTCCAAATTCTGAGTTTGAGCATGGGATTTATGGGCATTCAATTTGGATATGCATTGCAAAATGCAAATGCAAGTAGGATACTTCAAACATTTGGTGCTGATATTGAACAACTTTCGTGGTTTTGGTTGGCAGCTCCGATAACAGGAATGATTATACAACCAATTATCGGACATTATTCAGATCATACATGGACTAAGTTGGGGCGGCGACGTCCATACTTCTTGACGGGTGCTATCTTGGCTTCAATCGCTTTGATTTTAATGCCAAATGCAGGTGTTTTTGCCAGTGTGTTGCCTGCAATGTTTATTGGCGCAGGATTTTTGATGATTATGGATGCTTCTTTTAATGTAGCGATGGAACCATTCAGAGCATTAGTTGCCGATATGCTGCCTGTTGATCAAAGTACGCTGGGATTTTCTATCCAAACGTTTTTAATTGGAATTGGTGCTGTAATAGGTTCATGGTTGCCTTATGTTTTGGCCGAATGGATTGGAATTTCTAAAGTTGCTGTGAATGGAGGAATTCCGGATAATGTTGTCTTCTCTTTTTATATTGGTGCTGTTATCATGATAGTTACCATTCTCTGGACTGTGTTTTCGACAAAGGAATATTCCCCGGAACAAATGGCAGAATTTAATCCGGATAAAGAAGTTTTACCGGACGAAATAATCAGATTTTCAAATATTTTTCGTGATATTGTTGCTATGCCTAAAACAATGAAGCAGTTAGGGGTGGTTCAGTTCTTTTCATGGATTGCATTATTTGGTATGTGGGTTTTTACAACTCCGGCCGTTGCTCAACACATTTATAATTTGCCGACAACAGATGTCAAATCATCTTCATATCAAGATGCTGGTAATTGGGTTGGAATAATCTTCGGAGTTTATAATGCAGTTGCTATGATTTATGCATTGCTGTTACCATTTATTGCAAAAAAAATAGGCAGGAAATTGACTCACAGTTTATCGTTAGTTGCCGGAGCAATAGGACTTCTATCCATTTATTTTATTTCAAATAAAACAACATTGATATTTTCTATGATTGGAGTTGGAATTGCTTGGGGAAGTATATTATCAATGCCATATGCAATTCTTGCTCCCGCACTTCCAATCAGGAAAATGGGAATCTATATGGGGATTTTTAATATTTTCATAACAGTTCCTCAAATTATCAATGGATTATTCGGTGGAATGATTGTAAGAAGACTTTTTGATTCTCAAGCTATTTATGCTTTAATAATGTCCGGCTTTTTTTTAATGCTTTCGGCAATAAGTGTGTTATGGGTTGAAGATAAAATTGAGACATTAAAATCATGACAAAATACATTTAAACTGATAAAATCAAAATATTATGAACAAATACCTGCAAAACGACCCCTGGTGCATCATTG
>JBBQMQ010000335.1:0-5147 GCA_038329115.1 Bacteroidales bacterium | reverse complement strand
ACCAAGGCTAGCCGACAGCTGCCTTGCACTGAACTGTCTGACTGCGGAACGCTGTCGGGCAGGTGGCCTGGCTAGCCGGTGTTATGGCCTCGTAGTTTAGTCGTTTAATTTCCTTCATTAAATTATATATTCTATTTGGTTAGTTCAAATCCCGTCTAATATAATTCACATAGAATAAAACATTGCTAGAAAAAATGGAATAGTTATTAAAATCGAAATAATTAACGGTTTCCATATTTTCTTCTTTTCTATATTTTGGTCATTTGGGAAATTTTTCTTGTATATATATTCTGTCAGAACAAGACCACCAGCCATGTTACAGAGGTAAGTCAATGAAGTTTTCGGTTCGGCAGGAATGTTGACAATATAAATAGTCAAGGCGGTATAAAGTGTTGATAAAATAAGTATAATATAAGATTCCTTTTTCTTCCCAATGTCTTTAAGATTTTGCATTAATAGTACTGCACCGAAAATGGTTGAGAAAAAAATTGAGAATCCAAAAATTGTTCTTTTTGAATAAATTCTTGGTTGCTTCTCTGTCTCTGTTAATAATTCTTCTTGTTGATTGAAATTTTCATTCATTTTAGTCGTAATTTAATTGTAAGTATTATTTTTTTTTCTGTCGAAATGCGAAAATGTATCGTTTTCCATAAATTTGTCGAAACCAATTCTCTTTTCTTGTTTTTGAAGTCAAAGCGATTCAGTTTCTCGTAATTTCTTGTTCGTTATGTCTATGGTCGAAATGCAAAGTTGTCTTATTTTTCTTTTTTCATAAAAATCTGCGAGGAATTGTCCGCCACGCAAAAGCTCAAAAGTGAGCGAATTCGGTCGTTACCGATTCGTCTGATTATGTCGTAAAAGAGGACAGTTCGTCAAAGATTTTATCCCAAGTAAGTGAGTCGTCTTTTTATTTTTACTATGGGCCATAACGACCAAGGCTAGCCGCCACCGCCCTGCTCCAAACTGTCTGACTGCACAACGCTGTCGGGCAGGTGGCTTGGCTAGCCGGTGTTACCGCCTAGGTGTTTATCAGAGAATTTGTTTTCATTCAGCGAGCAAAACTGTCTGATGTGCGTTGAGGTAGGCAAGCTCTTTGGCTGGTTTTGGTTTTAGCGTTGATTTGTGCGACCAGACAATGTGCTTGACTACGTGCGTGGATTACGCTGTCACTCTGTTCTTTTTGAAATTCTCGGCTTGCTCAAATATCTCAACATAAACCTCGTCTCTTTCAACTGGTGGGTAACCAAATTCGTCAAGCAATAAGATTAACCCCACTTTGAGCGCGGATTTAATGTCGTCTCGTTTATTCCAGTCGGGAAATTTGGCTTGTCCATCCACTAAGTCTTTTACAGCTTTTGCCAATTCAATCAGCTTGCCTTCGGGATACTTGAAATCATACTTTACACAAAGTTCCAATAATATGTCGTAAAATGCCTTTTCTTCAAAGTCAATTCCGAGCAAATCGCCGGCTGAGAATTCTTTGTGTACTTCCCAAATCAAATTAGTTAGTTGTTCAGCCATTTCCTCATACACTTCACTCCGCAAAATGTCACTTTCGTCACGTTGATTATAGCGGTCAACTAAAACTTGCATTTTTCTGCTAAAGTCAACTCCCTTTACTTTATTGACTTTCTTCATTTCGCCAATCACTTTAGCAAGAAGCTGTTGCAGTAATTTGATTTTGGTGTTTGGAAGTTTAATTTTATCAATTTTCGCCAAATAATCTTCATCAAAAAGGTCTTGTTCGGTTTCTTCTTCGTTGCCAAGCTTGAAAATTTCTTGCACTCCATCACTTTGCAAAGCATCTTTTATCATTTCACGAACCTTGGCATTCATTTGTGCAGTGTCGGGAGCATTGCCTTTTGTGATTTTGAAAACTATGGAACGAACCGCTAAATAAAAATGCGTGTAATCTCTTTCAATATGAGTTAACTTTTCGCTTCCGGCACAAATATCATAAGCAGCTTTCAGTCGTTTTACGAAACCCATAAATCGAGTTTCCAAGTCCTTTGTAAGTTGAGCAAATTCAGCAGCCCTGTTTAAGGCGTTCAATTGCTCTAATGTGTTGCCTTTAAAGTATTTTGAGCTGTCAAATTTGTGGAATAACTTAGCCAAAAGGTCTAAATGATTGCGAACAATTATCAGTGATTCGGTAATGTCTTCAAAATTATCTTCATCCCCTTTGTTGTATTGGGCTAATGCCAGATTCATTTGTTTTTTTATGCCGATATAATCGACCACCAAACCTTTATTTTTACCTTCAAACTTGCGGTTTACCCTTGAAATAGTTTGAATCAGATTGTGTTGCTGTATTGGTTTATAAATGTAGATTGTATCGAGGAAAGGAACATCAAAACCAGTGAGCCACATATCAACAACAATAGCTATTTTGAAGTTTGATTTTTCGTTTTTAAACTGGCGGTCTAACTCTTTTCTGTTTTCTTTTGTACCCAACAAATCCCACAATTCTTTTGAGTCATGATCCGAATTACGAGTCATAATCATTTTAATGCGTTCCATTGGTTTGATTTCCTTTTTATCTTTATCCGATAAAATTGCACCTTCCTCAGCTATTCTTTTTTTATTCCATTCTGGTCTTAACGCAATTACATTTTCATGAAACTTATTGGCAATTTCACGAGTGCTACAAACAAACATGGCTTTTCCTTTAACGGTAGCACCTTCCGAAACTCTGTTTTCGTAATGGGTTACAAAATCCAGTGCCAAATCTTGCAAAACTTTTGGGTCTGCCAAAATGGTATTCATTTTTGCCGATTCATCTTTGCTTTTTTCTATCTGGTATTCGTTGGTTCCCGCTTCGGCTGCTGCTTCGTAGTATTTTTCTATTTCAATTAGTTTCGAGTTATTCAATAACACTTTGGCTGCTCTGCCTTCGTACACAATTCTAACCGTAATTTCATCATTTACCGATTCGGTCATGGTATAGGCATCTGCCACTTTTCCGAAAACATCAAGCGTTGCATCTATTGGCGTACCCGTGAAACCGACAAAAGTGGCATTAGGTAAGGAATCGTGAAGGTATTTCGCAAATCCAAAAGTCTTTGAAACGCCTTTTTCGGTCACTTTTATTTTCTGATCAAGATTGATTTGGCTTCGGTGGGCTTCGTCAGAAATGCAAATCACATTGTTTCTATCGGTCAGAATTTCAGTATCTTCGGTAAACTTATGAATAGTAGTTAGAAATACGCCACCGCTTTGTCTGCCTTGCAGTAATTCCCTTAAATTCGTTCTGCTTTCAACGCTTACCACTGTGTTGTCGCCAATAAATTTCTTAGCTTCCACAAAGGTTTCCGAAAGTTGAGTGTCTAAATCGGTACGGTCGGTTATTAGTACAATTGTTGGACTTTCAAAATGTTTGCCTTTCATCAACAACCTTGTGAGAAAGAGCATTGTAAAACTTTTTCCACAACCTGTTGCACCAAAGTACGTTCCACCTTTGCCATCGCCTTGTGGTCTTTGGGCTGATTTTATAGTATCATACAAGCGTTTAGCTGCATAATATTGTGGATAGCGACAAACAATTTTCTCGTTTTTCTTCGAACTGTCGGGTGTGTAAATGAAATTACGAATAATGTCTCTTAATCTATCGTGTTGAAACATTCCTTGCACCAAAGTAAACATGCTGTCAATGCCGTCCACATCTTTTGCTAATCCTGCCACTCTTCGCCAACCATAGAAAAACTCATAAGGTGCAAAAAATGAACCTGCTTTGTTGTTTACGCCATCGCTGATAATGCAAAACGCATTGTATTTAAACAGTTCAGGAATGTCACGGCGGTAACGAATAGTCAGTTGATTGAACGCATCAAATATGGTGGCTTCTTCACGAATGGCACTTTTAAACTCAAACACCACTACAGGTAAACCGTTGATGTAAATTATACCATCGGGAATTCGTTTTTCTGAGCCAACAATTTCTAACTGATTGACAAACTTGTATATATTATAGTTTTTACCATAATCTTCGGGTGGCGAGGCTACAATGGTGTCTAAATGCGGACTGGCAAGTTGAGCGTCTAAACCATTGTAGTCAATTAGCTCAATATGAATGTCCTTTTGGTTACGGTCTTCACGTTTCAGAATAAATCCATCACTTAACCAACGCATAATTGTTTTGTTGCTTTCGTAAAGGTCGCTGGCGGGTAGAGTTTTAAGTTGGAGGACGATAGATTTTGCTTCGGTTACAGTAAGTTGCTTACTCTCGTATTTGGAGAGCAAGTATTGAAGTAAATCTGCTTCAATCAGCACTTCATCGGCTGCCCGGGCAATGCTAAGGCCTAAGTAGTGGGGATAGTTTTCGTTTCCCAACAACTCAATAAAAGCTTTTTCTAATTTTTCTTCGGTGAATTTCATTTTTGTTTACAGATTTCGTAATATCCTGATTTATCTGAACCCATTCGTTTTACGATTTCATTCTTTCTCAATTTGGTCAGATGATTCTCTATTGTTCGTTGACTTGTGCCGATGATTTCAGCTATTATTTTAGCTGTAACTGTTTTGTCAATAACAATTAACGTCAAAGTTAACAAACTTATTTCTCCGAATTTACTCCGAATTTCGTCCGAACTTACTCCGAAGGTAGTCCGAAGATACTCCGAAAATAGTCCGAAATTATTCATCAATATCTCTTTGTTAATTGCGCTATCTGTCTTTACTCTTGAAGCTAAAGTGCCAAATTCAGCCAAAAACCGTTCCGAAATCATTCCGAAATCATTCCGAAGTCTTTCCGAAGTCTCTGGCTGATTAAGGTTGAATATGGTAACTTCAACACCACCATTTAGTTCTTTAATTTCAGGCTCGGGTAAACCTGCTTCTTTACACGAATTGATAATTTTTAGCGTACCTCGTCCCCAAGTGTCAATATAACCTGCAAAAAAGCAAGCATTGGCAATAATCGGATTGCGTGGACGAGAATTGTGATCCAATTTCAAATCTTCAAGACTTAAACCGTAAGGCAATCCGCCCTCATTCCAAATAGAAAGTTTATCATCGAACACTCGCATTTGAATAGTTGCTCCCATGTAGGTGCGGTGAACCAACGCGTTCAATAACATTTCACGCAATGCCTGAATGGGATACTGGTCTTTTTCTACCCGCTGAAAACCTTCGAAACTTACAGGACGTGT
>JBBQMQ010000334.1:0-5149 GCA_038329115.1 Bacteroidales bacterium | reverse complement strand
TCATTATCAGTCTGATTCAATTGACACATCAATTCAACGGAATTATGATTGCAGTAATTACACTGAAATGCCGGGTTATAGTTCTGATTTCAATTATGGCTGTAATCAGGATTCAACCACGTTTAATTCAACTGAGCAGATTGATTCTATTATGAATGAGAACGTAACAGTTTATCCAAACCCAACTGCAATTGTTATGAATATTTCAATTACTGAATTAATCCCATTGGACGATTTGATAATTCGTGTTTATGATTCAGCAACTAACTTGATTTATATTATTAATCCAGTAAATTCTAGAAATTTGCAATTTAATTTACCTAATTGTATACCAGGATTATTAACTGTTCAATTTGATTTCAAGAATGGGGTATATATCTATAATAGAAAAATTTTAAAGCAATAAATAATAGTAAGTCACAAGTTTTTGGTAAGCTAATTAATAAGATGAGTAAATTATGAATGGATTGAATTATTTGAGTATTCTGAAAATTCCTCAATTATTTTAAATCAATCGTGACGAAGCTCTACGAAATCACTTGAAAAGCAGGAAGTCAGTATCATTAACTTCTAAAATCCATTATCCATGGGATTGGAAATGGTCGTAGTGAAAAATTACAGTTTCTTTATTTTAATTCTTTAATATCAATAACACTATGCAAATCAAATACAAACATTTCACATTGTCCATACTTCTTAGCTTATGGACGGCAGTATGTTGGGCGCAAGCGCCGGTACCACAGGTAAAAGAAAACTGGGAACTAAAAGGTACAGAACCAATTGTATCAGATTCGTACGTTGCCCGCGATTATATAAAGTTGCAAAACAACGGGAGCAATGCAGGGTTCTCATTTAAAGCCGAGACTGGAAAAAGTTTTAATGCTAAGATAGATGCGGGGTTGTTATTTCCACCCAATGATAAAACTTATGCAGTAACAGCTCCCGATGGGTCAGTTAGCTATAACTCAACACAAGGAGCAGTGGTGGGAAGTATTCCTGGAAGTGCATCAGTTACACCTACCGGAGCAGCTACTTACCAAATTCCTATTGAAGTACCTGCGGGCATAAATGGTATGCAACCACAGGTTTCCATAGTTTACAACAGTCAGGGAGGATTTGGGACTCTGGGAATAGGATGGGAATTATCAGGAGGTTCGGCAATAACATGTGGTGGAAAAAATATGTATTTCGATGGAATAAATGATGGGATAAAGTTAGGCGTTACCGATGCTCTGTATTTGGATGGACAGCGATTAATTCTGCTGAGTGGAACGCATTTTCAAGTTGGAGCTGAATATGGAACGGAAGTTGAAAACTACACACGGGTGAAAATTGCCGAAAGCCCAAATACATGGAGTATTTACTTTATCGTTACAACTAAGGACGGTAAAATTATGGAATATGGCAATACAATTAATTCATGGCAAAAAAGTGCATTATGGGGAAACCCGTGGGTATTGGCAAGTAAACTCAATAAAGTAACTGATACTTATGGAAATTCCATGAACTATACCTATTCCGATAACGGACAATATTTGCAAAAAATTGAATATGCAGGACAGTCGGTTGAATTTGCTTACAACTACACTTTGCCCGTTGCAAAAAAGTCATATATAAAAGATTTCCTTATTTCGCATACCAAATTGTTGACTGCAATAACCACAAAATCGGGAACCACTGTTTTAAAAACAGTGGGGTTTTCCTATAAATCGACTACTGACACTCGTTTGGATAAAGTTTCGACAACTGCCCGGGACAATTCGAAATTAAAAGAAACTATTATTAATTGGGGAGATGATGTTGTTTTAAAAGATGATTTTTATGCCAATAAAATTACATTAGGAGCAATGAATGATGTTACCTTAAGCGAAGCAGATGGTTCATCAACTTATTTTGCTGATGTAAATGGAGATGGTCATCCGGATCGCATTCAATTATGGGCTGGAAGCAAAGACGAGAACGGAAGTGTAAACGTTTATTTATACAATGAAGCTACAACTCCACATTATCCTTTTGATTATACATTCCATAAAGAATTTAACTGGAATAGTGATAAAATAAATGTAAAGATAATGTGTCAGGATATCGATAAAAATGGTAAAGATGAAATATTACTATTCGATGTATATACTATTACTGTTTATTCTTTCGATAATAATTCTTTATTAGAAAAGGTTATTCCATTTCGTGGCAACACACAATTTATACAATATGGTGTTACCTGGATACCAAAACCTAGTGTTGGTGGCTTTACGTCCTTGTTTGAAGATGTAAATAAAGATTCATATCCAGATTTGGTAATTATACCATTGGGAGAATTTGATGGTGTAAAAAAATATTCTCAAATATTTTATGGAAGTAGTACCGGGTATGATGCCAGTAATTCTGAGTATGCCGAATTCACGGTAGCTGATTGTAGAATATATGCTACTGGAGGTTGGGATGGCTTGATTGGGAATGGTGATTTTAACGCTGACGGCAAAAGTGACATAATGGTCTATGGAGGTGGTATTAATAAGACCTCACCATACGTTGATGATTATAAGGGAGCTACTGTTTTTTTTAATCCTACAATTAGTAATTTAATTAAGGATGGAAATGATTTCTTAATGTACGATTTTGATAATGATGGATTGACTGATATTATTTATCAACAAGACGATAATAATGGTTACAGTTGGAAAATGTTGAAAAACCAAGGAAATTTTATCAGTACTCAAATTAGCACTAATCTTCCATTTAATCCTTCATCAAAATCGAATACTGATAAGGAAAGACAATTTTCTCAAATAATTGATTATAATGGAGATGGTTTTATGGATGTAATTATTGCAGATGAAACATGGCAAGATCATGATGGTTGGACTTGGCTTACAGGGCTTCATGACTTTGTTGAAACAAACTGGTACTTCTATAAAAACAACTTTGGTAGTTTTGTCTTAGAAAAGCAATATACTACTTCTGATCGTTTCCCAGAAATGAGACCAACAATTAGCGATATTAATGGTGATGGAATACAAGATTTAATTTTAGCAAATTCTCAAAATAGCTACGCTATAACTTTACCTAATGCCACACGTCGTAATATTGTAACTGGTATAACCAACGGTATGGGGCAGACCAATAGTTTTACGTATAAAAACTTCTCCAACTATGACCAAACAGCTACCAGCGGAGTAATCCGAAATCTGAAAGCTCCGATTATGGTGGTGGATACTCAAACCGAACCCGATGAAAGTGTGACAACATTCACTTTTGAAAGACCCAAGGTGCATACTGAAGGTAAAGGATTTATGGTTTTTTCAACCGTTAAAGCAGTTAATCCGACAAAAAATACCAAAATTGTAAGTAATTATGAAATTGAACCCACTTACTTTGGCGTAAATCTTCAAGCTCAAACCGTCTGCACGACCAATAATCTTGTGGTTTCAAGATCAAGACAGTACAATGGGGTGAGAGGACTGATTGATAACCCCAAACGATATATACCTATTGTTACAGCACAATGGAGCTTTGATTCGATAAGGAATGTTGTTCAAACGACCAGGATTAATTATGATTCTTATCCAACCATTTCTCAAACATCAGAAATCAAAGACTCTACTACGAATGTAATTGATTTGACCACCACGGTAGTAAACATCTTTACCGGACCGGATGGCTGTTTGATACCATATTTACCAGCAACAGTAACCAAAACCCTTACTCAAAACGGAGGATCTGCTACTCGTGTTACTGCCCATGCCTATGAGTACAATGGTTTCCAGATAACAAAAAGCACCGAAACCACCGATCCGGATAAACCGCAATATGCAGTCAGCACCGAATATAGCAATCCGGATGCGTGGGGGCATATGCGAAATATAGCTATAAAAGCCAAAGACCAAACAGGTGCCGAAATAACCCGTGGGTCAAGTATGAGCTATACTGCTTCGGGGCGGTTTGTTGCAACAAAAACAAATTTGTTAAGTGAGACAACAACCTACAACTGGAACGAAACGCTCGGACTGCTTGATATCGAAACAACCAGAATTGGTGATAAGGACAGAACTACTACGTACACTTACAACACCCGTGGCGATTTATTTGAAACACGCTACCCCGATGGCAATAGAAAAACCGCGGTGGTACAATGGGCAGGGACAGACGGAGTGACCGGGGCAAAGTATTACACACACAGCGAAGCTTCGGGCAGCGCACCTGTTAAAGTATGGTACGATGCACTGGGACGCGAAATACAAAAAGAAACCTATGGACTTGATGCTACTAAGAAGATAATTGTAAATACAGAATATATTACGAGTGGGGTCAATAAAGGGAAAGTGAATCGTGTTTCCGAACCCTATTTTGAAGGGGATACCAAAGCATGGGCTACGTATGCTTATAACCCTGACTATGGCTATGTATCCTCGGTAACAACTCCGGTGGGAACAACCGTAACGGCTTACGATAAATTAAAAACAACGGTAACATCGCCGGAAGGTACTACCGAAACCGTAACCAATGCTGCCGGACTGACAATGAGCAGTATCGTAAACAGCAAAAAGGTAAGCTATGAGTATTATCCTAACGGGTTAACCAAAAGTTCAACTCCGGAAGGTGGGCTTCCCATTACCATGAAGTATAACTCGCAAGGAAAACGCACTTTACTAGTTGACCCCGATGGCGGAACAATACGGACGGAAAACAACGGGTTCGGCGGATTGACCAAGGAAGTGCAACTGATTCACATGAATCAAGATAGTATTGTAACCATTAATAGTTATGATGGTTTTGGTCGTTTGCTTACGATTAAACGAAATAACGAAATAACGACTTATACCTATGATACTAACAACAAAAGCAGGGTTAACAGCATAGCCATTGCCAATAAGAATACACAGACTTTCGAATTTGATGACCTTGACAGGGTAATAAAAATAACCGAGGACATTACTGCCAACGGAACCACCAAAACATTTATCAGCCGAAAAGTATATGATGCCTTGGGACGGATTAAGAAAGAAATTTATCCTTCGGGTTATTATACCCTGAATACGTATGATCTATACAGTAATTTGAAAGAAGTAAAAGACAATGCCAACCGATCTATATGGAAAGCAAATACTGAAAATGCACTCGGTCAGGCAACCAGTATTTTTAAAGGTGC
>JBBQMQ010000333.1:0-5153 GCA_038329115.1 Bacteroidales bacterium | reverse complement strand
CAGGGGGGATTCCACTATTATCAGGACTTGGGAAAAGTCTTACTTGTGACTACCAAACACCTTATGGTTCAACCAATTACTATAATAACAAAGCATTTAATGCCACCTCAATTTCGACAGGAACTATCTATGCTTCGTTTTTATATTCACCTAACGGAGTAAGTCAGAACCAAACCAGTGCAACTGTTCTTTTGCTGACTGGTACAGGTTCTACTACCGGAGTTTCAGTATATGTTGGGAAAGCATTAGCACCTAATGATGCAACAAACTTTAGATTTGGAACGACAAGAGGCAGTTCTTCAGGCAGTGATGTAAAATGGAGTACAACAGAGTACTCTCATGCCGACTACGCATCTAGTGTGTTTTTCGTTGTTTTAAAATATGATTTAAGTACTCAAACATCTTCTTTATTTATCAATCCGGTAGTTGGCACAGCTTCAGAACCAACAGCAGATGCTTCAGATAACACATCTGCAAGCCCAAAAGCTTCACTTCAAGTTGTAGAAGTAAAAGTAAACGGAAGCACAAAAACAGTCTATAAGATTAGCAGTGTAAATATTTCCACTACCTGGGCAGAAGCAGTTGGTGCCCAATCTACAGCCAGTCCACTTTCAACACCAACCAACGGCACGGCTACTGCCATAACTGCCAATGGTTTTACAGCCAACTGGACTCCTGTTACCAATGCAGTTGGTTATGATGTGAAAGTTTATTTGGGAACAAACTTGATTAGTACGACCAACGTCAGCGGACAAGCAAGTTCAAGTCTGGCAATTACTGGATTAATGTCAGGAATTAGTTATACATATACTGTTATTGCAAAAGGAGATGTAACTAATTATGCTGATTCCAGTCCGTCAACAGCTTCAACAATTTTCACCACGCTAGATCCTTATTTGTCAAATGCGTTAAACACTGATTTCAATGATGGAAGTTGGGGCGAGGTTGCGTTGACAACACCTGCTACAGGAAGCTATCCAAGTTCTATCATAAACGGCTTTGATTTAAGTACTGCCATAATGTATACAGGTTCAGTCAGAGGAATTAAAGGAGAAATTCACACAAACCGAATTGCGCTTGACAAATCATCTACAGGTGGTAAAGTAAGTTTTCCAACCATAAACTCATTAGGGCAGATTGAAATTCATGCTTCTGCAGGAACTGCAGGAAATGGATTCCAACTGAAAGAATTTAATCAAACGACCAATGCCTGGGATTTGATTGGTGCAACCAATGTATATGAAGCAGCTACAAAGGCAGCAGTGACAGATTCAATCTACATTTTTTCTTTAGCACGTTCTACTCCATCCAAATTCAGAATAGAAAATCCAAGCAATGGTGGTATTTATTTGATGCAAGTAATTACACGCACAACTAATCCAGCCTTACTTACAAAACCTGTAATGGGCAGTGCAAGCGATATTACAATTACCGGATTTACTGCCAATTGGACAGCAGTTGCTAATGCGAGTGGGTATAATGTTTGGGTTTATAAAGGAACTACAAATGTAAGTACAGTTAATGCAAGTGGACAAGCTACTCAAAGTTTGGCAATTGACGGACTTCAGTCCGATTCAATTTATACTTATAAGGTTCAGGCAGTTGGTGATGGATATATTACTTATTCAGATTCTTTCTTATCATTTGCTTCTTCTACTGTAACTACTTTGCATGATCCGAGTACTGGTATTGATAAAACTGAAATAGGAGTTAAAATTTCAACAATGAATAAAGAAATTAATTGTTCTGAAACTGGTAACTTCGAGATTTTCAATCTTCAGGGTGCTCAAATTTATCAGGCAAAAAACCTAAGTTCAGTAAATACACATCTTGCAACAGGCTTGTATATTGTTCGATTCACCAATAAATCAGGAAATCGAACTATTCAAAAAATAACCATTCAATAGGTATTTATAGAAGCGTCAGTTCAATATGACTGACGCTTCTATACTCATTTCAAAAGAAATAAAACTCTCCGATGAAAAAAATTACACTCCTATCAGTGCTTTGTTTTTGTTTTGTATTGGCAAAAGCTGCATATCCGCAAACTTTACCGATTGATTATATATCATTCTTTGCTGCTACAGCAATAAATGCAGATGGACTAAATCTGGAGCGTGGAGTATATGCAGATGCTACTCAAACTGCAACAGCACCATTAATGGCCAATCAATGGAATAGAAGCGGTAAACTTACAAGCGGTGAAGGTGCTGGTGTATCTCCACTTATCGAAAAAAGTACGTTGAACTATTCAAATTATATTGATAATAATGCCGGCAAAGCAATTATCTTAGATCCCAATATTCAACCATCGAGCGTTGCATCCTCCTCATTTCGATCTACAATTTACAGTCTGACTTCTGCTTCCTCGGATTATTTTGGTACTTTTTATCTAAGCGCATTAGTCAATTTTACCGGAGTAACAACCACCACTGGTGTTGACTTTCTTACATTTGATGGGAATTATGCAGGAAATACACAACGTGGACGAGTTTTTATTAAAGCATCAGATACTTCTGGAAAATATCTTTTGGGAGTAGGATTTGATGGTGTTACAACCGGTGGCAGTGTAACTGCTGGGGTAAATACCTGGTCGGGAGATTTGACTTTTGGCTCAAGCTATTTAATCGTTTTGAAATTTACAACGGCAGCGACATCAGGAACTGAAACAGCTTCGTTATTTATTAACCCTACTCCCGGAGAAACTGAAACAGCAAGTTCTAGTTTGAATAATATGGTTTCAGGAACAGCCGGTATGAAATCAATAAAAGGAATCACTATTCGTCAACGCCCCGGAATTGCCGGAAAGCTTGCAGGATTCCGTTTTAGTGATAATTGGACTGATGTAGTGAAAGCATCTGCATCTTCAGCACCACAATTATCAACTCCTTTGCTTGGTTCTGCATCAAATATTAATTCTACAGGATTTACAGCCAATTGGACTTCTGTTTCAAATGCTGTAAGTTATGATGTAAAAGTATATCAGGGAACAACATTAATCAGTACAACGAATGCTTCCGGCCAATCAACTTCCAGCTTAGTAATAAGTGGATTGTTATCTGGAATTGAGTATACATTTAAAGTACTTGCAAAAGGAAATGGTACTGATTTTAGTGATTCCGATCTTTCAGTTGCTTCAACAGCTTTTTCAACATTGGGAGCCAGTTCAGTAGCCAAAATTGTTACCGATTTTGGTGATGGAACCTGGGGACCGATAGCAACCACAGCGTTTGCTTCAGGCAGTTATCCTTCCTCTTCTGTAAATGGCTTCAATCTGGTAAAAACTTATTTATATACGGGCACAGTTAGCTGTGCAACAGGAGAAACGCACACAAACCGGATTTTATTGGGTAAAAGTTCCGAAGGTGCTGCAATTGAATTTCCTGCTTTGACCACAGTTGGTGGGGTTCAAATCCATGCAGCAACCGGAACAGATGCCATGAGTTTCAGATTGGAAGAGCTTGTTGGCTCAACCTGGACGGTAATTGATACCTATACTACCCGCAAAACTCCCGATAGTATTTATGTAATTCCTGTTTTAAGAAATTCAGTTACTAAACTTCGTATTGCTAACAATACAGGAAGCGGATTGTATGTTTATAAAATTGTCACGTTGACTTATCAGGAAGCAACTGAAATGACTTTGCGTAGTTCCTCACCGGTTGAAGGTGATGTGATTTATTCAAACCTAAAGAAAACGCTGACTTTTACTTTCAATAAAAATGTTAGTCTGGGTAGCGGAAGTATTTTATTAAATGCTGTTCCAATTCCATTAAACACCTGTATTCTGACCAATAATGTAGTAACTATTCCAGTTGTGTTGACAACAAATCCGGGTTCAAGTAAAAATTACACACTCACAGTTTCTGCCGGAACTTTTGTAGAAACCGGAAATCCGACGAATCTCTCGAAAGCCATTAGCATTAATTTCCAGACTTTGAAATCAGTGGCTTATCCCTCAAATTACAATGGAATAGCAGATATTGTTTATAAAAACGTGAACAGTGAAAACACCAGAATGGATGTTTATTATCCGACTAATCCGTCTAAACCTGTTCCTGTTATTATCAATATGCACGGTGGCGGTTGGAATCACGGGTATAAAGAAGATCAGGGTGGTTTTACACCCTATTTCAACATGGGTTTTGCTGTTGCCAATGTCGAATACCGGATGACCGGCGAAACGCAAGCTCCTGCGGCAGTAGAAGATGTTCGTGGAGCAATGATTTATTTATTGAATCATGCTAAGGAACTGAATATCGATCCAATGAAAATTGTATTTCAGGGAGGTTCTGCGGGTGGACATTTAGCATTGATTGCCGGATATCTATGCAATAATCCATTGTTTGATAATGATTGTACCTTGTATACTGGGGATTATAATGTTATGGCAGTTATCGATAAATACGGACCGGCTGATTTGACTAATTTTATGTTTTATACTTCGCTGGTAAGTTGGCTCGGAACTCATGCAAGCGATCAAGCATTTATTAATTCGCTGTCACCGATTAATTATGTAAACGCCTACACACCTCCGACTTATATTATCCACGGCGATGCCGATCCTACTGTACCTTACACGCAATCTGTAACTTTACAGGCAGCTTTACAGGCAGCTGGTGTAAAAAATAAATTCACAACTGTTCTCGGCGGGGGACATGGTGGCTTTCCGGATGCATACAATACGCAGATCGAAAATGAAATAACCGTTTTCTTAAACGAAGTACTTGTCCTGCAACCTACAGCAGTCAATTCAGTGACAAATTCCAAAATCAAAATAGCTGTATCAGGTAGGAATTTGATGATAAATACGAACGATAATATTTCGGTTAATGTGTATGATTATGTTGGAAAAGAAGTTTTGAAAACGCAAAATAAAAATTTCAGTCTTTCAAAGAATGGAATTTATATAGTAAAAGTAAAAACAGAGAACGATGAATTAGTTTCAAAAATAATAATCAATATTGTCCGGTAAAAATACATAGATTCTTCTCCGCCACGGCGGATCAGAATGACAGTATTTTATATTAATTTCAAACTGGAGGGGATTGGTTTGGGGGGGTAGCCCCCAACCAACCCCCCCAAAAAAAAAAAATAAAAGATATTTAAATTTTTTTGGGGGGGGGGGGGGGGGGGGGGGGGGGGCGCCGGCA
>JBBQMQ010000332.1:0-5157 GCA_038329115.1 Bacteroidales bacterium | reverse complement strand
GATGGCTTGGAAAAGCAGAAAAGAATCCGGCTCAGTTCGAAAAAGCGGTGGCAGCTCTTCGCAGTTTGGAAGCCATGGAAAAACAATACAAACAAAACCTGCTCTTAATCGCCAATGCCAAGCGGATGCTCTTTTACAATTTTATTTCGTAATAATCTAGCATTGGCGGTAAATCGCAGGGCTGACGCATTAAAATTTAACAAGATTCAGTAAATAGCTGTTTTCCCATCCTGCAGCTTTTCTTTTTCCTTTGATACTTGCTTTGAGTGTATCTTTCTTCAAAAGGTTCAGGCAAATTTTATTGAGCATGGATAAGTTTTGAGCTGCGTTCTTGGTTCTAGTCCTTTGATAATCTTCATTAAAAGTCATATCCAGTGTCCAATGAAGTTTGTTTTCAACACCCCAATGTTTTCTCACAGATTGATTAATAGTGTGTGCATTATCAATTGAACAAATGTAATATCTGATTTCTCGTTCTGTTTTGCCATCTACCTTGAAATATCGTTCACTTTCTATTCGTGCAATGGATTTGAGTCCTGTCCATTGTTCTTGATTTTCAATCAGTTGAAAGTCTGTAATGATGCTGCATTTTCTTGTTTCTACCCTACCGTGTCCCATGTCTAAATCCTCTGAAATAGCTTCAGCCTTGAGGGTTTTAAAACTGTCTTTCACTTGTTCCAGAAGATTGCCTTGATTGCCTTTTAATGCCAAAACATAATCTGCTTTTTGTTCGATTATCTGGGTGGCTATTTCCCTCTGGCAGCCCATAGCATCAATGGTAATGATGCAGGATTCAATCATCAAAAGCTTTAACAGTTCTGGTATGGCTGTAATCTCATTGCTCTTCTGCTCGGTCTTCAGTTGCCCCAAAACCAAGCTATTAGTGTCAGCCCAGGCATTTACAATATGTACAGCTGGATTACCGTTTCCTTTGGTTCTTCGCATGGTTTTGCCATCAATGCTAATGACCTCACCTTTTGTTCGCTCCATTAATGAATTAGTCCATTTAATGAAACATAATTCAAATTCTTTTGGACATAATGCTGAAAAAAAGCGGTTAAATGTATCGTGCGATGGAATCCCACCGGGCAGTTCCAAAATGGTCTTTAACCAATCATATTTCAACTTACAGTAGAGCTCCATATCATACCAGGATTCGCCACCACATAAAACGCAAGCAATGGAGATAAAGATTAAATCTTCCATCTTATGAAGCTTGCCTCGTTCAATTCTTGGGTCTTTCATGTCGCAAAAATACAACTTTAAATCTAATGCTGCCATTTTTATATTTATCTGATTATCAGACAAATATGCGAATTATTATCGACATACACAAATTTATATACTTGATATTCAGATATTTAGTCAATTATTTCAACAATAAAATATATCCTCTAAATCTTAAATTTTAATGCGTCAGCCCTGCGGTAAATCGGGAATAACTTTTTTCGGGCTCGATGGGACGGCCCAAAAAGTTATTTCCCGATTTCCGAGTGATGGCTGCAAAATTGAGCTTTCTCCTGGTACCAGAACCCGATGTCGATTAATGTCAACAAAAAAGGCCTCCCACAAGGAAGACCTTAATACTGTTAAAAGGCTAATATGCCTAAAACAGTTGTTTTTAGCGATTTTTTCGCTGGATAAAATTCTTCAAAACTAACGAAACAATAAAACTCACGATAGCTCCAACAACGGCTAGAATAACTGTTCTGACAAGGTCTTCAACAAATACATTGCTGAAGACTGACAAGAACATTCCGCCAAAAGTACCGGCATACACATTGCTGTCGGTTGTTGTTTCAAGGAGCTTCATTTTCGGTTGGTTTTGAATCGGTTGTATTGTCGACTGCTGTTTGACTTACAGCAGTTATTACACCGCCTGCCAGTGCAACATATCCGGCAACCGAAAGTATCGCAGCAGGCAATGCAACTGGAGCTGCTAAAAGTGCTCCGCCTATGGCTGCCAAAGCCAAACCGATAGTGCGCAACGTTTTGAAAAATTTAGGCGTTGGTGCTTTTACCCGCTGTACGATGTTCATTTTGTTGGGATCAGTTACTTTTTCCATAAATCTTGAATTAAATTATAATTTTAGATTCTATTGTTCTAAGAATTTTCACCACTTCTTACTCCCTCTCCTCAAGGAGAGGGTGTCCGAAGGACGGGTGAGGTGCTAAACCACTTCTACAATCGCCAACACGTTATACGAGTTGTTATTCAGAGAATAATCAGCAGTGTTCACTGCCTGAACAAAGTCAATTGACAGCAGAAAGAAATGAACGCCATCAACAACAGGAACTGTAGCCGGTTTAAGCGAAAGTGCCTGATCCGCAACACCGATTGCCAAACGAACAGGGTCTGAAACCACCATTTCAGATGCTCCGGTTGTAAAATCAATACTTGCAAAACCACTTTTGAAAATAACATGGGTTGCTCCACTTGGAATGCTGATGTCATTTTGAGGTGATAATGCGGCAATCGAAATTTCCCCTGTTTCAGTATCCAGTTCAAACGGTTTGTACAAAACTGCGCCAAGAACTGCATTCACATTGAAGTTAAACCCTTTCAACAACGCTTTTGCTTCTTCTTTGTCTATCCCTTCACCAACATGTCGCTCACCCCTGGCATTGGCTTCATCCATGTTTTTAATCTGCGCCATGATTTGAGTCAGCCTTGATGTTACACGTCCGTCCGATGCGTCTTTGCCCAATGCACGGACTGCATCACGCAATAATTTACCAGCTGAGGCGGAATTACCAAACTCAGCACCATTTTCCCGTGTTCGTGCAAAACCCGGATCATTCGCGATTCTGGAAGCGTCCACGCCACCTTTTTCGCGAGCAAGGTAACCATCTTTTGACTTGTAGAACGAAATTCCACCAATGGTTCCCTTTAATTTGAGAATACTTTTTTGTTGTGCCATACTATAAATATTTTAGAATTACATTGGCAAAAATAGAGTAAGATGTAACTGGTTGCAAATAAGTGTTTCCGCTATTGCTTATCTTTGCCGTTTTTTCCTATTCAGACGTGTTTTAGTATGCATAAAATTAGTATTTTTGTATAAAAATAGTAAGAAAATGGAAGTGAAACGTATTTGTATCTATCCGAAGGACATTCAACGTATCACAGGAAAAAGTGAACGTTACGGAAGGTTGTTACTCTCAAAAATAAAAGAACGCAACGAAAAAGAGGAACACCAATTTGTAACGGTAGACGAATTCTGTCGGTACACCGGATTAAAAATTGAACAGGTTGCCCCGTTTATTGCGGGCTAGTTCCTCATGTATGGATAAAGTATGGATAAAGCATACTAACGCCCTATATAGTGTATGAAAAAAGCCGTATTGGTTACAACAATACAGCTTTCAATCAATTTTCGGAGAATGCTTACTTTCTTACATTTTCACTTTTTTGCCTCTTGAATGTATCCAACTCTTTATGGCTTTTGGGAAACTGGTCACAAATCGTGACCAGTTGTTGTTTTTATTTAGTTGTATAAAATATTTAACTTGCCTTTTCTTTATCAATAATTTCAGAGAGTTTTTGCATATCACTATTCATTTTCATGTCGGTTATTTTCGCATAAATCTGAGTCGTCTTTATACTCTTATGTCCTAACATTTTGGATACTGTCTCAATGGGGACTCCATTCGATAGCGCAATTGTCGTGGCAAAAGAATGTCTGGCCATGTGAAAAGTCAGATTCTTAGTTATACCACATAAATCTGCAATTTCTTTCAAGTATTCATTTATTTTTTGATTGGAGATCACAGGCAATACTTTATCGTCTCTTTGAGTCCCAACGTATTTATTAAGTAATTGCAACGGGGTATTAAGAAGTCGTACGTTAAAATGCACATTTGTTTTCTGTCGTTTACTCATAATCCATATACTGTTGTCATAAGCAGTCTGGATATTGGACTGTTTCAAATTGCATAAATCAACATAAGAAAGACCGGTATAACAGCTAAAAATGAATAAATCCTTTACCTGTTCAACTCGTTTGGATACAAATCTTTTATCCTGAATAGCATCAATTTCTTTTTGACTTAGAAATTCCCGTTCCACGTTTTCAAATCCGATATTAAAATCCCAGAAAGGATCAGGGATATTAAGCCCTGTGTTTTTGGCAAAATAAAATATCTTCCTCAACCTCTGCATAGATTTCATTGCATTATTATGTGCGCTATTGTAGTTGCTGCGGATATGGTTATAGAAGCTGTCTAAAAAAGCAGGAGTTACTTCATTGATGGGAATGTCTGAAATATTATAATTCTCTTTCAAGTAGGTTTCAACCCGATCTCTTAAAAGCTGGTAACGGTTATAAGTTATGTTCGATGTCGAATAACCAACTTTGACTGCATACTGTTTGTTGTGCATATCAAAATATTCCAAAAGGGTTTTATACTTCCGGTCAATTCCTAAAATGTTATTCTTAATTTTTTCGGGAGTAACATAACCAAATTCGTCAAATTGTTTCGTGTGAAACTTGTCGATTGCTGATTTCAGATTATCCAACTGCCTGTTAATGTCATTGGCTTCGGCTGTCCGACCTTTTACCTTTCCTGTCTTCGTATCCCAAAGATCGGGATTTACCTGAAGCTTAGAACTCAATTGTGCAATTTCTCCGTTAATTGTTATACGGATCATAATAGCGACCTTTCCACTCTTTAGAATGGACGTTTTTTTTAAATAGAAAAGTACTCTGTAAGTTGCTTTCATAACATAATAATTTATGGATTAAAAATAAATTTTATATATGAAAGTAGAGCAGACAATACGCTGCCAATTAGCGAAATAGCTAAGACAGATTTATTAAATCGTTACCTGATACCGACTAAAAAAAACAGGTAATGATTTGGTAACGATTCTTTGTCATTTAGGGGCATAATGTTGACTTTTATTGGCTTTATGGAGAACAAAAAAACCATTCCAAATCAATGATTTAGAATGGTTTGTCTTACTTTTGACTGAAACTGTCGTTTCACTCTGTGACCCCGATGGGATTCTAACCCATGACCTTCAGAACCGGAATCTGACGCTCTATACAGCTGAGCTACGGAGCCATTTTTTTTTAGTGCTGCACATCGGCGAGCAGGGCGGGCGCTCGCAGCAGGGTTTCCAGAGCATGCACACGCTGGTGGGCGATCTGCTGG
>JBBQMQ010000331.1:0-5162 GCA_038329115.1 Bacteroidales bacterium | reverse complement strand
CGAAACCAACAGTCACAACAGCTTTACATGAAAATTTTGAAAATAAAATTCAGCTATCGCCTAATCCAGCTAATCATATTGTACGAATAAATAATGTTGGAAAATCACAAATTTCGGTTATTGATAGTTTGGGAAAAGTAGTTTTGGAACAGAAAAATCAGTTGGATAATGTCGAAATAAATGTTTCAAAATTGCCGGTTGGAGTTTACAATATTCAGATAAATAAATATAATCAGTTGATAAATAAGAAATTGATAATAAAAAAATAAATATGACCAAAAAGTTATTTGCGTTTGCAGCTTTACTTTTCACAATATCGTTATTTTCTCAAACCCGCATAGAAACCGACCTTTCCGGTAAAGGTTGGAAACTGTTGCAGGATAAGAATGACCAATGGAGAAATGATCCATTTTTTCTGCCTCCGGTAGATATTTCAAAACTTCCTATTAATATTCCAACGGGTGGATGGGAAGCGCTTAATTCGCCCAATGCTGTCGATGTCAGTGTTCCCGGCACGGCTGAACAATACTTACAAAAAATATCTGGTCCGGCAGGCGATATTACAGGCATAACATGGTGGTACAGAAATATTAGCATTCCGAAAACCAATAAAGCAGGCAAAATTATTTTGCGTTTCGAAAGTGCGCGGTATCGTTCAGAAGTATTTGTCAATCAGCAGTTAGTTGGTTATGATTTTATAGGAAATACGCCTTTCGAAGTCGATATTAGCAATGCAGTAAAATCTGGTCAAACAGCACAACTGGCGGTCCGAATTACCGATCCAGATGGCATTTTCGACTGGAAAGATAACAATATAAAATGGGGAAAACGCGATATTACCGGCAGTCTGGGTTTCGGTGGCATTACTGGCAGAGTGAAAATGATTGTTTGCAATCCGGTGTATGTGGATGATATTTACATGCAAAACACTCCTGTTTATACCACTGTCAATGCTGAAATAACTATAATCAATACTTCCAAAAAAGAAACAACACGCACTCTGACTGTTCGGGTGGTGGATAAGATAAATCCTTCAATTGAGATTTTCAGTACTATTCTGAAAAATGTCCGTTTAAAAATCGGAAGTAATCCTGTTTCTGTAAAAATATCGGCACCGCAAGCGAAGTTATGGGATGTTGAAAATCCGAATTTATACGTTTGTGAAGTTTCTATACAAGAAAACAGCAAAATAGCCGATACCGATACAAAAACTTTTGGTTTCCGCTGGTTTGAGTTGGCGGGAATTGGCAGCGATGCCATGTTTCGGTTGAATGGAAAGCGAATAGTGCTTCGAACCGCTATAAGTTGGGGATTCTGGCCAACTTCCGGCAATGTACCAACGCCAGAATTAGTTGAAAAACAGATTCGAACCGCTAAGGCGTTAGGACTGAATATGCTCAATTTTCATCGCTGCATAGGGCAAACGATTTTACTTGAAAAAGCGGACGAATTGGGTTTACTTTATTACGAAGAACCTGGCAATTATGCCACTGCCACCAAGTTTCCGTCTACACGTGCCATGATGCACGAACGGCTGATGCGCATGGTGCAGCGCGACCGCAGCCATCCGAGTATGATTCTGTATTGCATGCAAAACGAAGTCCGCGATGTGCCGGATTCTACTTTCCAAGTTTATAAAAACGACATGCGGGATGCACACCAAATTGACCCATCGCGCACCATTGTACGCACTTCGGGTTGGGCATTGGGCAAGGATATTGACGATCAGGCAAAACTGCACATGCGACCGTTTGATACCATTCAATATATGAACGGTTGGTACGATTTTCACCGTGCCGTGGGGCCGCACACCTGGATGCAATCATTCTATAAATCGCCCACCGATTATTACAGCAATACCGATAACAAAAAAGAAATTGTGTATTGGGGCGAAGAAGGTGCGCTTTCGTCGCCACCACGCATCGAAAAAATAAAAGCTGACTTGGATAAATTGCCGAATCCAGGTTGGGATGGAGCGTTGTACAACGAGCAATACAAAGATTTTGCTCACTATTTTTCGTCTAAAAAACTGAGTTCGTTTTTTCCTTCCATCGATGCGCTCACCTCTGCCATGGGAGCTATTTCGTTGGAGCATCAAGGTCGAAAAATTGAAAATGCCCGCATCAATAATATTACCGACGGTTATGCCATTAACGGTTGGGAATCGGAAATTCTCGAAAATCACTCTGGCATTGTGGATTGTTTCCGCAACCCGAAAGCGGATCCGGCTATTCTTGCTTACTACAATCAACCGCTGTATATTGCCGTGAAAACCCGCAAGCAAGTGGTGGAAATGCCCGGAAATGTGTTGGTTGATTTTTATGTGGTGAACGAGAAAAATGTAAATGGAGCTTATCAATTAAAAGTTTCGGCTAAAAATCCTACCGGAACGGAAATGTTCAGCAAAGACATTCCGGTTAGCGTTTTGGGTGGCGATGTGTACGGAGAATTATTGGCCGAAGGAATTGAAATCCCGATTAATGCAACTGCCGGAATGTATAAATTAGAGGTAAAACTAACCGATACTACTGGAAAAATAATTGCTACCGGCAGAGATGAAGTATTGGGTGTTGATTGGAAATCGGCGCAACTTCCAGGTCAAGGAGCTGTTTGGGAATCGGGAAAAACAGTTCTGAATTTCTTGAAAGAGGAGAAAAAGGCACAAGTTACAGCCTACAACGAAAAAATGCCAAAAACAGATTGGATTGTGGTTGCACGTTCGCCCAAAGGTGGTGAAATGACGTTGGTTCCGACCGAACAACTACTCGATGCCAGCGTAAAGAGCAGTGGTGTTACGGCTTCCTATTTTATGGGTGCCGACTTTGAAAAACAAGTGGCGCAGCAAACTGAATCTCAGATAAACCTGGTTGTAAACGAAGGTGCAACTCCCCATTCAACTGTCCCATCTACTTTCAATTACAGTATCCGTTATGATGGTAGGATTGTTCCGCCCTACAGCGGTTCGTATGCTTTTGAACTGGAATATGGATACGGTGGCGAAGGGGTTTTTGAAATTAACGGGCAAAAATCGACCACTGTTTCAAAAACAAAATGCAGTCTCACCGTCAACCTCGAAGCAGGAAAACCCGTGGTTGTGAAAGTTGAACTTCGCCACAAACGTTATTCGGGGGCTGCAAGACTTTTCTGGTCAATTCCAGATCCTACAAATTTCGATGCACAGAAGTTGATAGACCGCGTTAAAAATGAAGGTACAAGCTTGATTATTATTGACAATGCAGCATCGTGGATGGAGCTGATTGCCAAAAATACAAGCGTAAAATATATTGATAAATTTACTATTGGCACCAACTGGTTGGGCGGAACGCATTTTGTAAAAGATCATCCGCTTTTCAAGGATTTACCTGTGAATTGTGGATTGAGCTGGCCCTACGAAGCAGTGGTAAAAAATGGAAACGAACGCTTGGGGCTGCAACTTGAAGGCGAAGAATTGGTGGTGGGGAATTACCATTGTTATCCTCAGAAACTCGGAACAGCAGTTGGGATTATACCGTGTGGTAAAGGCAAAATCATTTTTTCCACGCTTGAAATTTTCAACAACCTTACATCAACAGAATCAACTGCCGGAGTAGCCCGAAAACTGCTTTGCAATTATATTTTGTATTCAAAATAATATCAATTGAACTCATACTTAATTAACCCAACATGAACCACTTAAAATTTCTTTTCACAGGACTATTTCTACTACTTTTCTCGATTTTACAAAGTAATGCTCAACAAGTAGAATTACCTTCACCGCCTCAGGATAAAGGTTTGCCTTACACTCGTTCAGCTCATGCAAATGCTATGGATGCATTGAAAAATTACACCGCCATTTTTGCCGGAAGTAAATATTCTTATGTGAATGGAATCAAAGTCCGATTAGACGACAAAGACATTTTGCGTGGCGATGCAGTATTGAAAAACGGTGTTATCTTCGTTCCCGAATCGTTTGCCTGCATGATGGCTGCCAAAGCTTTTCAACCGAAACCGATTCCAGCAGGATTAGAAATACTGGCATCACGCTGGGTGTACGATTTTACACGAACCAAAACAATTGTTCCTGCTTCGGTTCCTTCTATTCAACTAAACGGTACGAAATACATTTCAGCAGTGGCTTATGCTAAGAGTCTGGGAAAACAAACGCTGCAAACCAAACGGGGTTTGTTGTTAATCTGCGATAATTCCATTTCGTATTCCGACAATGACCAAATTTTGTCAGATTGCATTGTAAGCGCATTTGATACTCCTGAAAAACTCATGGAACCAGACATGACTATGCGTTACATTCCGCTATTAAAAGAACAGGGAAAATGGACAGAACATGCCCGTGTATCGCCTGAAAAGCTGAAAGAATTGGAAGAAGGGTCGGAAACCGTTTGGCCTGAAACAGCAAGAAATGCATACGATTTTTCAGGTTTCAATTATAAATTATTAGGTTCAAAAGTTCCAGCACCCGGCATTTATCCGCGTTTGCTGTTTAGTCCGGAAGATATCCCAATGCTGATGCAACACATCAAAGACAATAAATCGGCAATGAAATCATTTATTGAGATAGAAGTTCTTTTCAAAAAAACGTGGTGGGACGAAAAAACCAGCGATGGAATGATTTTCAACTTGTTGCAAGAAGGTAAATTAGACGAAATTCGCAGCCAGCAGAACTTTAAGAATGAAGGTCCTGCGGCCTATCATGTAGCTAAACTAACGAAAGATCATAAACCGGGTATTCAGAATTCACATATTAATTACATGACCAATTGTTTGACGACAATGGCGTTATATGCGTTGCTTACCGATAACCAAGAGTTAGGAAAAAAAGTAGCCAATGCGTTGGTAACTTATTATAAATTAATAGAACCATTGGTAGAAAAGCACATCGAAACGGCTGATTCTGAATTTGGTATAAACCCGGAAGATGCGAACAATGCTTCTACACAATGGCGAGGAATGCATGGTGTGCTGCCTCACATGGATTTGGCTTTTTCACTCGATTTTGCCGGAAAATTTATGACACCCGAACAGCGTAAATTTATGCAAACACTCATTGCCAAAGCTACTTACGGTCGTCGTACAGGCGGGGGTGACGGTCCACGACGAGCTTGGCGCGATATCAACCACGTAACCTGGCACTTGACGCACCACATTGCAATGGCAACTATCGAAGG
>JBBQMQ010000330.1:0-5173 GCA_038329115.1 Bacteroidales bacterium | reverse complement strand
ATGCGTAATTGTGTGCTTTGGGCTGATGAAGCGCATAATATGTTAATTGGGCCCGATTTAAAAGGAAGAAAAGCTTACAACATTAACTTCGATAATATTGATGTACTTGAAAATACGCAAAATGATGATGTTTATCCGGGTGTGATGGCTGTAATGAATGCCGATCAGGGTGAGTATTCCGATATACACTGGAACAATATCAGAATAGAAGACATTAAAGCAGGTCAAATACTTTCACTGACTTATCAAAATGCTTATGCCATGTTGGGATACGGAAAGTCATTGAAGAATGTTACCTTAAACAACATCAGTTACAATGGTACAAATGCCACCAAAAGCCGAATATTAGGACTGAATGCAACTCAAAATATCGATGGAGTGAGCATTACAAATTATAGGATAAATGGCGTAAAAGCGACTGATGCTGCTACTGCCAATATAACTGTAAATGGATTTGCCAGCAATGTCGTTTTCAACATGGGTTTCTCCTTAAACCCAAACAATGTTTTGCCAATAACCCGAAATTCAACTATCAGTCAGATTTATAATACAGCCATCAATTTTAAATATGGCACATTTGCTGATTTATTTAGCTTTGTAGATCCGTTAAGTAGCGTTGTAATTGTCACTTTGCCATCTCATGGTGCATTGAAATTAAACAATGTGAACGTTCAGGCAGGTGACCAAATAGGAGCAGCTCAACTTGCAAATTTGCAATACATCCCGGAAACAAATTTTACCGGAGATGATCTATTTACATGGAAGGCGGTTTGCGATGCTGCAACGTCGAATATTTCAAACATGACTATCAAAGTTAAAGGTAAAAATGTAGTCGGCGTGTCGGTTGGCAAAAAAATATTTCCGTGTACATCCTTGACAGGTTTTAGTGCAAAATCTGCTAATCTAACCATCGACGCAAGTAATGCCGGTATTATTGATGGTTATACACGAGTCAACAGGACTTCTGATACAGAAGAATTTGTAACTGTAAAAAGCATCGAAGACATACATGTCTTCGATGTTTTGGTTTATGGTTATGGAGTTGCCGGAGCTGAAGGTTTATTGAAATTTTACGTCTCGAATGATTCAATCACATGGCTGCCTGTTGCAAGTAATTCAGGGATAGGAACTCAGACAACTGCTAATAGCGGTTGGTATCGAAAACATTGTCAACCTATCGAATTTATTCAACCTGGCGCCCGGTTTCTTAAAGTAGTATTTAGTATATCGGGGAACTCATGGGGAACACAGTTAGCCGAAATTAATCTGGGTACAATGAATTCTATTTCCACTGCCGGAATAAATACGCCACTTTTGCAAACAGGTCATCCCGTAAATGCCAGTTTGTATTTTGAAGATGGTAGTATCGAAACAAAAGCGATAAGTTGGGATAATGGCACACCCGCTTTTGATACAACAAAAGGCGGTGTTTATAATTTCTCAGGGAGCATAACTTTACCTGCCGGTTATACCTATTCCGGAAGCCTGAATACTAGCTCAACCGTTACACTTACCGATATTTTAAATGGAATGTCTCCTCTTGTTGGCACTGACGACTTTATGGGAAGAAATCAAGCCGGTAAAATATTATATTCAGACGATACGCTTGTACCCGATCTTATTTCAAGTATTGATGACAGTAAAATGGTAAAAGTAGGTGTTAAAAAGTTTCACTCGGTTGGTAATATGGTGAACGACGGTCCGTATTCTGCTCCGGGTTGGAAACTGAAAACAGAAGCTTTGCAAAACAGATACTGCCATTTTCAGAGAAATACGCAATCTGATTCTTATGTGGCTTATGTAGTAAACGAAGGTTCTAACTTTGAAGTCGAATTGCTCAATATAAATAATGGCGATAACTTAAAATCATCTGTCGACATACAGGTTTCAACCAACGGAACAGTTTGGAGCAGTATTGATTACACACTTATTAAAACCGGAATTAAAACTGCCGGAAACTCGTTCTACCTTTTTAAAGCACAAGTAATTATATTTCCAAAAGGAACAAAATTAGTCCGGGTGATACTTAAAAACGGGTTGGATAATTTGCCGCCATGGTCGCCTCAGATTATTGCCGTGAGCTCAAATGCGGTAACCAATATTACATCTGCATCAAATACAAATTTGCAATACACAGGACGAATTGACTTTTCGACACCCGGAACGCCTGATTTTATTTGGTCGGGCAGTTCGGTGAAAGTTAATTTTAACGGAATAAAATTAACAGGACTTTTTGGCGCTACCAATGGTAAAATCGCAGTTTATGTAGATGGAGCAAAACAGGCGGTACAAAACATCTTAACCGGATTAACTGCGGTAGAAGTGAATGGGCTTAGCAACGGTAACCACGAAGTACTTTTTAGAAAGGTATCAAGGGCAGAATATGGACGTATTTCATTTCAGGGAGTGCTAACTGACGGAACAATTCAGCAACCTACTGCCCGTCCTGCATTGAAACTTGAGTTTTTTGGGAATTCAGTATCAGAAGGTTATGCAGCTGCTGCACCCAATGAAGCCAATAGAGATAATGGAGCGTATGATGATAATTCTTCTGCATATTCATGTTTAGTGGCTCAAAAATTAAATGCAGAATATCATAACACTGTTATGAGTGGTATTGCAGTAAGTGACGGTGCAGGCTGGCTTCCTTTCGGAATGCAGTCACGGTATAAGTTACTTGACCCATATAATGCAAGTTCAGTATGGGATTTCAGTAAATATACTCCCGACATTTGCATCATGGCGTTGGGAATAAACGATAGTTATAAACCTGGTACAATAACTGACCGAACATGGAAACGGAATTACAGTGATATAGTTCATTCTCTTGTAACTGCTTATGGCAGCAACACTAAGTTTGTATTTGCAGTTCCACCTATGATTGATTCCACCGATAATTATATCGCATTGTCAAAAGAGCTTGTTTCAGCACTTCAAACCGAAGGATTAAAAGCTTATCAATACATTTATAAGCACCCACGAACCATCGGGCATCTTATTGCTTCAGAACATGTGGCAATAGCTCAGGAATTGTATGATTTTATGACTTCAAAAGTATTGGTTACTGCTACTCCAAGTATAAATCAAGATAATTTAGTTATCAGTTATAATGCTTTGGAAAATAGACTTTTTGTAAAAAATACTCACGTTAAAAGTGTTCAAATTTGTATATATAAACCATCTGGTCAGTTAGTAAAACAATTCTACACCTCAAATTCTGTGAATGTAGATACATCCTATTGGCAAAAAGGTGTCTATATTGTAACTGCTGGAATCGAAAGGTATAAGTTTCTGATTTATTGATAAAAACGAAAAACAAGAATTAAAAAAACTTGAAAGAGTAAAACACATCCAAATATTCTATCTATATGATTCAAAGCCAATTTATTGAAAGTCTTATTGAGCAAAATAGACCTTTAAATGGTAAAGAATTACCAGTAAATTTCAAACAAAGAATAGGTGCAACACATGTTGCTGGTAAGTACTATTTAACAACAGACCCATTTATTATTGAAGGAAGTAAAAAATTGTATGATTTAGGCTTTGGAGTTTTAAAACTGTGGTTTAGGAAAACACCTGAAGGAATTGAAGGTAGTGCTGATCATAATATTTCGTGCGGTTATCCATACAATTCCCAATGGAGTGTATCCAGCGATATTTCATTAAAGGATTTAGCAAATCATCCATACTATCATGCATGCTTTGATTTACCTTTCACTACAATAATACTCAGCATTCATGGAGCAGGAATTAACATAACTAATGAAAGTGCAGCTTTAGAAGAGAAAGAAATGTATGATTTGACACATTTTCTGCTTCAAAAATATAAAGATCGAGATGTAACATTTATATTGCAAAATTGGGAGGGCGATTGGATGTTAAGAGGTGGTATTTATGATCATGCGAGTTGGTCAATAACTCCAGGGCAGTCAATTGATGTGATAGATGGTAAGCGAATCACAGTCCCTATTCCTGACGATGTAACACAGCGTGTTGAAAAAATGATACAATGGTTTACTTGTCGACAAAATGCAGTGAATAATGCAAGAAATGACGTAAAAGAAAGTAAATGTAAAGTTTTTCATGCAATTGAGGTTAATAAAGTCTTGGATTGTATGAATAGAATTCCTGGCTTAGTAACCCACGTACTTCCAAATGTTGAAACTGATATGGTTTCGTATTCATGTTATGATGCTCTAACATCTGATGGTATTGACCTCTATAAAGGTATCAAATACATCAAAGAACATATAAATCCGAGTCAGTATATGAATGGTGAAAGGATAGTTTATATAGGTGAAATAGGAGTGCCCGAACAACGGTATGAGACACTAAATGACAAAAACCAAGTTGTAAATACATGGGATATTTATACTGCAGTATGCTTAGCATTAGATATTCCATATATGATTATTTGGGAACTATATTGTAATGAACCAAAAGATAACAAATTTAGAACATTTAACAAGCTCCAAAAAAGGGACGATTTAATGGGGTTTTGGCTTATCCGACCAGATGGAACAAAAAGTTTCGCAGGAGAATACTTTGAATATCTATTACAGAATAAAAAAGATACTGTTTTAGACTTTGATTAGATGGTGCTTACTACTTTGTATAGCTTGTTGTATTTTTTTATTTGAATTCCCAACAAGCCTTTTGATGAAGTACATATTCCTGAGATAATTCTAAATAAGAAATCCCTTTCTTTTTGGCACTTATCTTAAATCCGATATGAAAAGCCAGATACAAAGGGAACTTATATTCTTCTGAACAATAAACACTATTGCAAATTTTCGATTATTTTTAAACAGTTACTTATTCTCAAATCAATATTATTATACCAAAACATAGAACAAAAATCTATACATTTGTTCTATGTGTTTTTAACACAAAAAAACAAACATCAATGAAATCATTCTGCTTGCTATTTATTTTTTCTTTTACAATAACACTGAATGCTCAGGTCATTTCAACTGTTGATAAAGAATTAACAACGCCTTGGTTAGGATTTGGTTATAATCAATGGGGCTACGCACGTCAAAGCGATGGAGTTACTTATAAAGCCTGGGATAATGACCTTTGGAACACCACAGAGGAAAGAATTTTAGCCATTAATCCTGGATTAGTTCGTCTTCCACTAATAAGAGAATGGTTTAACTCCGATGACAATGGG
>JBBQMQ010000329.1:0-5178 GCA_038329115.1 Bacteroidales bacterium | reverse complement strand
CCCACTTAAGGAGGAGAAAGAGAGCGAAAACAAAGAGGTTTTGATACTAAAGAAAACATAATTTCGTTTTTATCTTAAATCTAGAATAATTCACATGAAACACCGCAAAATTTACTATGTTCCGGGCATGATTAGCCTGATCTTTTTGCCGATTTTGTGTGTTTGGTATTTGAATAAGAATTATAAGCCCGAAGAAAGATGCCTAGAAGTTTATTTTGCAAGTAAATACATACCCCATAATAGTGAAATTCACCATCGGTTTGATACTACAGTACTTTCAGAACAAAAAAACAAAAGAAATTACTCTGAATTTATAATAACGGGAGAAAACTCAGATAAAACTAAACTTAGTTCAATAGAAAAGGAAGTTGTGCATATAGTCAAAGAAAATGATACTATAAATGGAATACACATAGTTTTTGGCGATAATGCTAAATATGAGTCCTATATTAATACTCTAGATATACTTTACAAAGATTCAATTTGGACACGTTTTATTCCCTTTGAGAATAATATTTGGTTTTTGCATTTCAATAATAGTATTAAAGAAAAAAACATTTGGTCAAATAAAACAAAAAAGGACAAAGAATACAAAAAACAATATCTCATAAATGAAGAATTAGAATACGCAAATCGAACATTTATTGAAAAATACAATTATTTGCTTAAATTCTGGCCATTCTTTATCATTTTTATTTTATTCTCAATCATATCAATACGTTATATCACAAATAATTATAAAACCAACTAAATAAACGCTTCTCAATTCCCCCTTTAGGGGGTTAGGGGGCAAATATCAAACAATTATGAATGCTTTAACTAACACCGATTTCCATTTCGATGGACAAACAAATGTGTACCACGGCAAAGTACGTGATGTATACACCGTAAAAAATGACTTGCTGGTTATGGTTGCTACCGACCGTATTTCCGCATTCGACGTGGTTTTACCCAAAGGAATTCCATACAAAGGACAAATGCTTAACCAGATTGCAGCAAAATTCTTGGATGCTACAGCCGATATCGTTCCAAACTGGAAACTAGCAACTCCGGATCCAATGGTAACTGTTGGATTACGATGCGAAGGATACCCTGTAGAAATGATTGTACGCGGTTATTTGTGCGGAAGTGCGTGGAGAACTTATAAAAGTGGTATGCGCACAATTTGCGGAGTGAATCTTTTAGATGGTATGCGCGAAAACCAACGTTTCCCACAACCGATCATCACTCCTACTACCAAAGCTGAACTGGGACGTCACGATGAAGATATTACACGTGAAGAAATCCTCAGTCAGGGCTTGGTATCTGTTG
Organism: Bacteroidales bacterium; assembly: GCA_038329115.1. GTDB lineage: Bacteria > Bacteroidota > Bacteroidia > Bacteroidales > Paludibacteraceae > Paludibacter. The sequence continues at coordinate 3,867 of JBBQMQ010000329.1, read as the reverse complement.
AAGAATATGAAATGTTGGAGAAATACACCATGGCACTTTTCCTTCGCGGAACAGAAATGGCTGCAGCGCGTGGTTTGATTCTGGTGGATACAAAATATGAATTCGGACATCGTGATGGTAAAATCTATCTGATTGACGAAATTCATACTCCTGATTCATCCCGATATTTCTATGCAGAAGGATATGAGGCACGTTTCGAAAAAGGGGAAGCTCAAAAACAACTTTCGAAAGAATTTGTACGTGAATGGCTTATGGCAAATGGTTTTCAGGGCAAAGACAGACAACAAACTCCTGAAATGACACCTGAAATTGTAGCCGGCATCAGCGAACGTTATATTGAATTGTTTGAAAATATCACCGGAGAAAGTTTCGATAAAGCAGATATAGCCGACATTACAGCACGTATTGAAAAAAATGTTGTGGAATACCTCGATAAATTGTAAATTTACAATTTACTGATTTACAATTGGATTTCAAGAATTGGCTTTAAATTGTAAATTTAAAATTTTAAAATTGTACATAAAACTAATTTTAGTTGTTGGCAGTTCCGAAAAAAGACTTATCTTTGCACCGCTTTAGAAATGAAGCATGCCATTGGAGAGGTGGCAGAGTGGTCGATCGCAGCGGTCTTGAAAACCGCCGTACTGCAAGGTACCGGGGGTTCGAATCCCTCCCTCTCCGCAATAAAACGCTCAACTTTAATTAGTTGAGCGTTTTATTTTTATCTGGTTAATTGACTGATAATATCCGAAAACTGCGGAAACTGACTGATTAACTCTTCACGTTTTGCTAATTCAAAATCCTTGAAATCGAATCCGGGTGAAACCGTACATCCAACTAACGAATAATCCGATTCAACAGCAGCTGCAAACCAATATCCACCCGGAACTACAAATTGAGGAATCTCATTATTCTCAATATCATTGCCAATGATTATTTTTGAATATCTGCCTTCTGGACTAATTAAATGAAGGCTTAACGGAAAACCACCATAAAAATGCCAGATTTCATCCTGCCTTATTCGATGAAAAGCCGAAAAAACATTACGGGTCAGCAAATAATAAATGCAGGTTGAGAAATTTCGTTCACCTTTGAATCTTGAATCAAGATTATTCGATGAAATAATTTCTTTACTACGATAAGTTTCGCGATAAAAACCACCTTCGGGATGTGGTATAAGATTTAAACTTTTAATGATCCGGTCTATAGTATTCATCTTTTATTCAAAAAAATAGATTTATTTTAACTCTAAACTATTATGCGAAGATACTATTAATTCTAATATAACCCTGATATTGTGGCAAAACAACTCACATGAATTCAGCATCGGATAAAATATTGATTTAATAATTGTGAAGATAAATCTGAATAATTATCTTTGTACCTGTTTCTATCTAAATGTGTCAAACTGAAAATCTAAAGTCTGAATCGCTCTTTTATTTAATCAAACTACAAACTACATAAATCAACAAACAAAACAGACAATGAAAAAACCGTTTCTAATTTTTTCGTTATTATCAGTATTTGGAATTATGAATGCACAAAATGCAACACATGTACCTCAGTTGGGAAAAGACAAGATTGAAGATGTTATTGCCGCAATGACTCTGGAAGAAAAAGTTTATCTTCTAATGGGTTTGGGTGAAAATAACTGGATGAATCCTACAACAGGTCCAAAAACAGTAATTATTGCAGGTGAAGCCGGACTTACATGGGCTATTCCACGCCTTGGAATTACACCAACCGTTATGACTGACGGCCCTGCCGGATTACGCATTGATCCGCATCCTGAAGGATTAAATATTACCCGTTTTTGTACAGCATTCCCAACTGCGACTGCATTGGCATCGACATGGAATACAGAAATGGTAGAGAATGTAGGAAAAGCAATGGGTAATGAAGTATTGGAATATGGTTCAGACGTTCTGCTTTCACCGGCTATTAATATTCATCGCAATCCACTTTGCGGCCGTAACTTCGAATATTATTCCGAAGATCCGCTAATTGCTGGAAAAATGGGCGTGGCAATGGTCCGTGGCGTACAGTCAAACGGAGTTGGAACTTCACTAAAGCATTTTGTAGCTAATAATATTGAGACCAACCGCAAAACAATAAATGCCGTTATAAGTCAACGCGCTCTGCGTGAAATTTACCTGAAAGGATTCGAAATTGTTGTAAAAGAAGCTCAACCATGGACTGTAATGTCTTCGTACAATCGTCTGAATGGCTTTTATACATCCGAAAATTATGATTTAATCACTACTATTTTGCGTGACGAATGGGGTTTCAAAGGTATGGTAATGTCGGATTGGTGGGCTGGCGCAGATGCCGTAGCTCAAATGAATTCCGGAAATGATATGATTATGCCCGGCTGCAATCAACGTGAAGAATTATTGGATGCATTAAAATATAAAAATATTGATATAAAGGTCATTGACCGTAATCTAGTGCGAATTCTGACTTACATTTTAAGAACTCCACGATTTAAAGGTTACGCTTTTTCAAACAAACCTGATATTGATGCTCATGCACTGGTTTCGCGCAATGCAGCTTCAGAAGGAATGGTTCTGCTTAAAAATGACAAAAATTCATTGCCGTTCAGCAATGTAAAAAAGGTTGCTTTATTTGGAAAAACATCGTATCGTTTCATTTGTGGTGGAACCGGAAGTGGTGAAGTAAATTACAAATCAGCTTTTACTATTAATGAAAGCTTCGAAAACTATGGTTATAAAGTATCCAAACCGTTGGAAACCATATACAAAACATTCATTGATTCTGTTACGTTGAAAGCCAAAAAAGATGACAAAAAATTTGCTGTCGATTTTACACCTGAACTTAAACTAACCAAAGAACAAATCAAATCACAGGTTGCAAATTCGGATTTGGCTATAATCACTATCGGAAGAAATGGTGGTGAAGGTTGGGAAAGACAAATTGTGGATAATTTCTATCTGTCGGAAACTGAAAAACAATTAATTAAAGATATTTCCGAAGTCTATCATGCAGCAAACAAGAAAGTAATTGTAGTGCTTAATGTTGGTGGTGTAGTAGCAACAGCCAATTGGCGTGATTATCCGGATGCCATTTTACTGGCATGGCAAACCGGCCAGGAAGGTGCAAACGCAATTGTTGAAATATTAAAAGGAAAAGTGAATCCATCAGGCAAATTACCTATGAGCTTCCCAATGGAATACAGCGATGTTCCTTCGGCAAAGATTTTCCCGGGCGAACCGGCTGAGAATCCTGTAAATGCTATCTATAACGAAGGAATTTTCGTAGGTTACCGTTATTACGATACCTTCAAAGTTCCGACTGCATACGAATTTGGTTACGGACTTTCGTATACAAAGTTTGATTACTCTAATATTCAAATAAGCAGTAATGAGTTTAAAAATGAAGCTACAATCAAAGTAACGGTAAAAAATACCGGAAAAGTTGCAGGAAAAGAAGCTGTGGAAATGTACTTACATGCACCGGCAGTTGAGATTGAAAAACCGGTTCAGGAATTAAAAAGTTTTGCAAAAACCAACTTACTGAAACCGGGGGAAAGTCAGGAAATAAGCTTTAAACTTGATTTACGTTCGCTGGCATCTTTCCGCACCGATATGTCATCCTGGGTAGCTGATAAGGGAGATTATGAAGTTCGTATTGGAGCTTCCTCTAAAGATATCCGCCTGAAAATAAACTTCAATTTACCTCAAACTGTAGTTGTAGAAAAGGTTCATTCAGTACTTTATCCAAATTTACCGGTTAACCCATCTTGCAGCTTTTGACCCTTAATAGTTAAAAATACAGTTAAAAACACTATTAAACGGGCGTATAAACATGATAGTTGTATGTTTTGAATATATTTTTAGTTCGTAACTA
>JBBQMQ010000328.1:0-5181 GCA_038329115.1 Bacteroidales bacterium | reverse complement strand
ACTTATGCACGACATTGGTAAAATAGGTATCAGTGTCGTTTAATTTCATTCCATTCGATAGGTTGCAGATCTTCGGACTTGCCAATTAATTCTTCACTGATACCTATTTTACCAATGTCGTGCATAAGTCCGGCAATATTCATTTGATTGATATCATCTTTTGAAAAGTCCATCTCCTTGGCTATTAATTCACAGAGATTGCCGACTCTTTGTGAGTGCTGCATCTCGCTGCTGTTTTTTTCAAATAACGAGTTTAAAATTAAATCTATCGTTTTGCTTCTGACACTTGAGCTCTCGGAAAGTTTATTTCTGTACATTTCGTCTTCCGCTTTTTTAAACACATCAGTTATATCTTCCGACCGGGTGTTCTTTGAAGCAAAACCAATAGAAGCAGAAAGCACCATGTTGTCAATATGCTCATTTGAAATGGCTTTATTAATCCGGTTTATAATAAAACTAGCGTTTTTCGCATCGGTTTTGGGCAGAAGAATAACAAACTCGTCTCCGCCGATTCTTGCGACAATATCCTGTGCTCTGCACTCTTTGCTCAGGATAGAGGAAAACCTTATTAACAGCAGGTCACCGGCACCGTGTCCGAAAGCGTCGTTTGTCAGCTTCAAACCATTTACATCTGCCATTACGAGGGTTAACGGATAATTTTTTTCGTTGTCAAGCCTGTGAACGGCCTGCTCATAAAATCGGCGGTTATAGATACCGGTAAGCTGGTCACGAAAGCTTAAGTATTCAATTTTTTCAACACTTTTACTGCTTTGTATGGCCATGGCGAGTGAGTCGGCAAATACCTTCATGGAGTTTTCCTCAACTTTTGTCCAGACACGCTCGTTCCGGCTTTCGTGAAGACGCAAAATCCCAAATAAAGTACCGTTCTCAAAAACAGGAATTGTCAAAATCGTTTTAACGCCTATACGTTTGTAGAATTCCTTAAGCGGTACTTGGTGCATAACAGACACATTTGAAACATAGGGCTTTCCATCAAACACCGGGAGAAGATGATCGTTCCAGATATCATCCGGTAAATTGTGAAAACTCGGATCGTGTATAATCGGCGTCGTGTCGGCCGAACACCACTCCGCAGCAGGAATGATCGCATGGATACTCCCGTCTGCATTCAAATCGCAACGATGAAATAAAATGCGGCTGACATCAAACGCTTCGCCTAAAAGGGCAAATGCTTTTTTGATTGGCTCCATAAAGCTTATGGATTTTAAGAAATCCTGGGTTATTGATGTGATAATCCTGAGCAGATTGTCGCGCTTGAAACTCTCTGTTACATCTATCATCACGGTAAGTAAATTCATAGAATTGCCAAGAGTAATATAACTTCCGTAAAAAAGTCCATTAAACACACTGCCGTCTTTAGCACGGATATCAACAGGAATATCGGAAAATTCACCATTGAGCAGTAACTGCTGTTTTGCCTTGAGTCGTTGATTATCATCTAAAAAAATATTAAGCTCGGTGCCCGTTTTTCCGATGAGTTCCTGTTTTGAGTAGCCAAGCTTGCGAACAAACGCATCATTTATATCGAGATACTCTCCTGTATCCACTTTGGTTATTGCCATGATTGCCGGATTCTTATAGAAAGATTTCCTGAACTTCTCCTCCGTTTCTTCAAACAACGAAATATCTTTTGACATGCAAAAAACAACGGGGTCGCCATTCCAAGTATCCAGCCAAACACTCGTATCAACAGGTATTGTATCCCCGCTTTTTGTCTGCAACGGATATCGGCAGGTATTCACTTTATTCTCAAGGGCCTTTTCAAAAGCGCTGTAAATTTCCTTGCGACGTACCGGCTGGTGAAAATCAACGATGTGCATTCGCTTAATTTCTTCATCGTCAAAGTCGAGTCTGCGTTTCACTTCATTGTTAACAAACATTATTTCGCCGGCCTTATTTGCGATAAAAACAAAGTCTCCGATTGCGTTAAAAAACAATTCAGCCATTAAGGATGCGTGTTTTTCATCGGACACATCAACAAGCAGATAACTGGTCAGCGTACCCTGTGTATTGACGACGCTCTTTTTGACATCAACCCACTTTACTTTATCGTTAATGGTAAAGCAAACCGGTTTTCTGTTCTTTTCGCCCTCGTTCAGTTTGGGAATGATTTCCTCAAATTGCTTGTTAAGGCTGTCGGTAAACTTGTCGGCGGCGGGATTGGTACCGGCGATGACACCATCGGTATCAACCAAAAATGCAGGGTTTTCAATGGCAGAATAGTTTTTATGCCATCGGATCAAGTCACGCTCAAACATATCATGATAAAAGGAATTGCCGGAAAACAGTCCGCACATGATCATAATTGTTAATGGTGCAGGGTCAATATATTTATCAAAGCCGACTAAAACAAATACCACAGCCAGCCAAGAAAGCTGAAATGTAAAAAACATAAATCTAAACCTGTTTTTACTGCTCTTTGTTTTGGCGATCTTTACCGACTTGAATAAAAGAGTACTGGAGAAAACCAGTTGCACCACGTAGTACAGCATCAACAAATAAAAACCAATATTTTTTTCAGTCAGCATTGTTCCGCCGTATTTATCAATAGAAAATACAATGCTTTTATAAAACAAACCAAGGAAAGGGTTTGTTAAATATAGCAGCCATATTGCAGTAGATATCGAACAAAACAAAATGACAAGTTTTGTTTTAAGCTTAAATAACTTTGTTGTTTGAATAATAAATAAAGTAAAAAATGTTGGGACAAATGCTGTACCTAAAAACTCGAAGTTTCTTATGAAAAAAGCGTTAAAGGAACTGGATGCGTTTATCTCACAAAAATAACCAAACGAATAAAGCGCGACAGCGAACATGAACAGCGAAAAATATTCAACGCTGTGCGGGGCCCGAAGCTTCCAATAATAAACGCCTGCAATCACATACACAACGGGTGCGATTGCAAAGAGTGAAATAATTATGTTGACAATTACGCTTTCAATATTCATGAATGTTCGCCTTTCTAAGGTAATCAGTTCGCCGGTTGCGAAAAACATATTCTATTGCAAGAATATGTTTCAACACCCTCACAATTATAAAACCATATTGCAATACATTTTAAAATAACATACTAACCATGAACAGTCAATAGCCGAAGCGCATTGAACCAATATAAGTATAAATAAATACTAAAGCAACTGACAATGTATAAAATATGCACAAGCTGAATCTGACTTCGGCTTGTGCAGAAAGATTATAGGCGGTTAGATTAATGCTTGTATTTTTGGTCGGCTTTCAGATTGATTTATTGACAATCATTTGTTTTTAACCCTGTTTAATACCGTTATCAGAAGCTTTTCCAGCAGCATGCTCATTATAATAACGGCAGCTGTCCAGGCAAACAAATCGGTTGTTTCAATATATATTTTTGAATAATATAGATTTGACCCGATTGAATGCGCCGGCAGGCTTAAAATTTCGGCGGCTATGCCCGCTTTCCAGGCAAGACCGAGCGCAGTTGTGCAACCTGCAAAAAAATAGGGAATGGTACTTGGAATATACACTTTTGACAGGAGCTTTTGGCGGGAAAATCTAAACACCCCGGCCATTTCCAACAAGTCCTTATCCGTTTGGTGTATTCCCTCGCTGACATTTGCCCAGATGATCGGCACTACCATTAAAAAGGCAATAAAAACAGGAACATTGGGCTTGTTGATCCAAACAAGCGCAAGAATAATGAAGGAAGCCACCGGAGTTGATTTGATTACGCTGATAGCAGGATGAAAAAAATCATATAGCAGAGAGAATCTTGCGGTTAAAACGCCGATTAGTACACCTGCGGCAACGCCCAAAACAAAGCCCTCTACGATTCTAAGCAGCGACATCAAAGCCGAAATCCAAAAGTCACTCAGCTTTGCCAGTTCCCAAAGTCTAACAACGGTTTGAACAGGGGACGGCAACAAAATTTCCTGTTTGACAAACATAAACGCAACTTGCCAGATTGCAAGCCAAACCGCTGCAACCAAAACTTTTCTTAATACACCCGGAAGTATTTTTTTAGGCGCCGTAATAGAAATCATCTTTTGGTTCAGCTCCTCCGATAGAAGACGGATTGGCTTTAAATAAAACATTAAAATTTTGTTTGGCGATATCCTTCATATCCTTGCCGAATATGCAGGTAATATTGCATGTTGGTATAGCTTTTTCCGCCAATGCCGCGCTTGGGATGATGTCTTGTTTTTCAACCAAAGCAGCAGCGCCGGGAAGGTTATTGTTTACATATTCAACGGAAGCCATATATCCTTTTAGGAAACTCAGTACGGCTTTTGAATTATTTTTGGCAAACTCGGTACGGACAACAATACAACCCATTGCAAGCGTGCTGTCTGTTCCGGCTTTTTTACATGCCGTTTCCCATTCCTTTGTTAGGTCCAAAGCAATTCGAAGTTTTGGATTTTTGCTTAATGCAGTCGTAACAAACGGCTCGGGCAACATACTGATAACCGTTTTGCCGGAAGCGGCAAGCGCCGCCAGTTCGCTGTGCTCTGTCTTGTATTCGATATTAATATCGTCCTGCGGGTCAATTTCGTTGGCTTCAAGCACAAAATTTAAAATATATTCAGGGGAGGCTCCCTGGCCGGAAGCATAAACCGTTTTACCTTTCAGGTCCGAAATGGTTTTTATTGTGTCGCCCTGTTCCAAAACATACAAAACACCTAGCGTGTTGATGGCAAGCAGCTGAACGCCTCCGTTTGTTTTGTTATAAAGCGTAGCAGCAAGATTGAGCGGCAGTGCGGCAATATCGGCAGCACCCGTTGATAATAAAGGTACGATATCTGTCGGAGAGGCTAAAAGCTCGAACTTATAGTCAACATCGGTTAATTTCTTCTCGTTGTCATCCATCAGTTGAACCATGCCGATACCCGTCGGGCCCTTCAGCGCAGCGACATTCATTTTTGTTTTTACCACGGCTGCTGTCGTCTCGGTTGTCTCCCCATTTTTACCGCCGGAGCAACCGGCAATACTGAATAACATAATGCCTGCCAGAATGGTTGCTGCTGCTTTTTTAAGAATTTTCATTTGTTAGATCTCCTCTTCAAATTATTATAGTATTAATTGTATATCACGAGTTTTTTTTCGTCAGTCAAAAGGATAACTTTTCCGTCACGCTTGATTGCGCCTTGAACAGTGAAAAAATCAAAAGCTCGGTAAAGTGAGGCT
>JBBQMQ010000327.1:0-5190 GCA_038329115.1 Bacteroidales bacterium | reverse complement strand
GTTGAAGACCGTAACTAAATTCATAAGTAACCACCGGCGGTCCTTCCTTTCCTTTTCGGGTAGTGACCATAATTACCCCATTTGCTCCTCTGGCACCATAAATGGCGGTTGCGGATGCATCTTTCAATACTTCAATACTTTCTATTTCGCTAGGGCTTAACAGATTATTATTGAAACCTTCAATCGGAAATCCATCAATCACATACAAGGGTGAGTTATCTTGTGTAATAGAATTATTACCTCTAATTACGATATTAACCTGTGATCCTGGCTGTCCATCTGCAGATGAAACTTGAACACCAGCTACTCTACCTGCAAGTGCTTCATCAAAGGAGCGAACAGGTGCTTTTGAAAGATCCCCCATATCGACTTTAGCTATAGACCCTGTGATATCTCTTTTTTTTTGAGAACCATATCCAACTACTACCACTTCATCGAGTGCCTTTGTATCCTCTTTAAGTTGAACGTTTATCAAATCACGCCCATTAATATTTTCAATATTTGCTAAATAACCAAGATACGAAATTACTAATCGTCCGTTTGATTGAGAAGTTATTTGGTATTTACCACTTATATTTGTTACTGTTCCATTGTTTTCACCAAGCACTTTTATTGTTGCACCAATTATCGGGTCGCCTTTTTCATCGGTTACCAAGCCGGTAATTTTTTTTGATGGAGAGTTTGATACTTGAACTTTCTTTTTGGAAGTAATGGTTATACTTTTATCATTTACTATGTACGAAATTTCTTTATTTTTAAATGCCAAATCAAGTATTTGGGTTATTGTAGCATTTTTAATATCCACCGAGACAGTAATTTTACCTACATGTTCATCAACTATAAAAAATGAATACTTAAAGTCAACACCTAACTTATCTACCATGTCTTGAACAGTAACGTTACTCAGTTTAATGTTTTTCTTTAATTCGGTTGTTTGGGCATTTAATGGTTGCATTGTTGCCACTAACATCAGTGTAAATAAAACCTGCTGCAAAATGCAGTGGAGTCTGAATTTTCTTAGTTGTATTAGAAATCTGTTTTTCATGCGTTCATTTTTTATTTTTTCAGGATAATAGTTTATCTTTGCGTTTGAATTTTATATAAGAATGGCTTGCAATTTTCTTTTAGAAACTGCTAAATGCTTTTATATAAAATAATTAAGTTAGAAGGACTCAATGTTTATTCCCCAATAGACGAGTCCTTTTTTTATGGTAAGTGTGTGATTTTTGTTTAGTATTTACATAGGCTATTAATTTTTTGAGCGAATAGTTGAAATAATTATTTCATTTGATTCAATTTTATAATTGTACTTCAAATCTGATTTCAATGCATCTAAAATACTTTCTACAGGCTCATCGTTTAGAAATGATGCCGATACAATTCTATCTGCTACACTTTTATCGGTGATTTTAATTTCCAATTCATATATTTTTTCTAATTTCTTTACCAAATCGGCAAATGCAATATTTGTATAATTAAACCTACCAGATATCCAAGCTGTATTAAATTGTATATCGGTCTGAGCCAATGCATATTGTTTCGATGCATTATTATATATAATTTCTTCTCCCGGTTTGAGTTTTACATCACAGTTTTCAGCCATGAAATTAACCGAACCCTCTACCAATGTGGTTGATACTTCATTTGTTTGAGCATTTGCCCGCACATTGAAACTAGTTCCCAAAACCTCTGTTATTGTCCCCAGTGCCTCCACAGCAAATGGCTTCGTTTTGTTTTTTGTAACTTTAAAAAATGCTTCTCCGTTAAGCTTAACATCTCTACGTTCTTTTCCAAACTTAGACGAATAAGTTAACGTGCTGTTTTTATTCAATGTAACTTTTGTTCCATCTTCTAATAGATATTCAATGGGAGTTGATTGTGCCGAATAAGTATAGAATTCTTTCGGTTGAGCAGTATATAAATAAGCCATTCCACAAGTCAGGGCAAAAAATACAACTGCTGCAACACTTGCAATCCGAAGATAAAATCTTTTATATTTTGATTTTCGGATCTCTGGTTCAAAATTTAGCTGAGCCATAACTCCTGCTTCAAAACTTTCTTTATTCGTTTTGTTGAGTTTCACATCCGCATCCCAATATTCTTTAAGTTGATTAAAAAGTAAAGTATGCTCTTTGCTATCCAGAAGAAGTTGCTTCAACTGTTGCTTTTCGTCGTAGCCTGCTTCGCCTGCAAAAACATTTGAAACTAATTTTGAGAATTCATCGTCCATGATCGGTTGGGGAATTTGATTATATTACTAAAGACACTAAAAAATAAAAATCCCCCCATCGCAAATTAAAATATTATTTGTTTTTTTTCGAGGGAGGGGGTATTTGAATAAAATTGAGAAACGAAGTTCGTATTTATATGTCCGTTTGCTGATTTCGTTTTATGTCATCAGTGCTGTAATCTGGTGTCTGTTGTCTGTTTTTTATTGTCAAAACTCTTGTTTGTTGGCTCTTGTTTCTCACATCACCACATAATCTCATTGGCTTATTGGCACATTATCACTTCAACCTCTCTTTCAGTTTTGCTACAGCCGCAGCAACTTGCTTTTCGATGGTTTTTATGGACACACCTAAAATATCAGCAGCATCCTTATATTTCATTTTATTTTCGCGCACTAAATGAAAAGCCATTTTAGTTTTTTGGGGTAACTCATTAATGGCAGCATTCAGAATTTCAACTTCTTCGTGCGATATATAAATTGATTCGGGGGTAGTATCGGTATTATGAAAAGCATCAACCTGTAAAGAATCCAAATCAATTAATTCGGCTTTGTGTTTTCGTAAGTGGTTTAACGCTTTGTTTTTTGCTAGAATAAAAATATAATTGTCTAAATCAGAAATATCAGAAAGGTTTTCTTTGTTTTTCCACAACGAAACAAATACATCCGAAGCCAATTCTTCACACTCTAATCGATTACTGATAAACAAAGAAATAAACCGAATAACCTTTTCCTGATAGGCATTCACAATCATCCTGAACGCACGTTCAGAATGTTCGCCTACCAATAAGTCTTTTATTCCGTTCATTAATCTAAATTGAAAATTTAAGGAGTTTTGCTTCAAAAACATAACAATACTAGTTGGCAAAGATAATAATATTTTGTTTACAATACTATTTTTTGAACTACTACAACCAATGCTGACGTTAATAAAAAAATAAGTTGATAAAATTACGATACAAACATAATGGATTCAGAGTTTGCTGAAGATTAAAATGTCAGATTATAAACCACTTGCAGCACAGTTTAATCCAACACAATTTAGTGCAGATAATTTTGTGTTGTTGGCAAAAGAAGCCGGCATGAAATATATGGTGCTCACGGCCAAGCACCACGAGGGTTTTGCGATGTTTAAATCGTCCGACCCATTTAATATTGTGGATGCCACACCCTACAAAAAAGACATCGTAAAAGCCTTGGCCGATGCTTGTAAAAAGCACGGTATGCACTTTGGTTTGTATTATTCTCAGGCTCAAGACTGGAATCATCCGGGAGGTAGTGAGTGTGCAGGCAGTTGGGATGAAGCACAAAAGGGAAATTTTAATAAATATCTCGATGAAGTAGCTGTGCCACAGGTAAAAGAAATTTTATCGGCTTATAATCCCGAAATTATATGGTGGGATACGCCTTGCGAAATGACCAAGGAGGGTGCAGCAAAATTCGCACCAGTGCTTGCCAATTATCCTAATTTGATAACCAATAATCGGTTGGGTGGAGATGTTGCCGGTGATTTAGAAACTCCGGAACAATTTATTCCAGCAACAGGAATTCCTGGTAAGAATTGGGAATCGTGTATGACAATGAATGGTACCTGGGGATATAGCAATAACGACCATAACTGGAAAAGCTCCACCACTTTAATACGTAACCTGATTGATATTGCATCCAAAGGTGGAAATTATTTACTCAATGTGGGTCCCACTTCTGAAGGTTTAATTCCAGCACCGTCTGTAGAACGGCTAAAAGAAGTTGGCACATGGATGAAAACCAATGGTGAAGCCATTTATAGTACAACTGCCAGTCCATTTAGCGATATTAACTGGGGGCGTGTTACGCAAAAGAAATGTGGAAATATAACTAAATTACCAGTCACTTCGGATATGTCCTTTTTTTTATATGTATAAAGTTGCGCACCGCCACTGGGATTTGCAATCACAGTTCTTGAATTCTTCGAATTTTCAATTCGTTCTTGTATTCAGCACCATGATTTATTTCATATTGGATTATTTTTTTTTATCATTTTAAGTACTTGAATTTTATCACCTTTACGACATTCAACCAAGTAGATTCCTTTGGATAAGTTGCTTACATTAACTGGTGTGTTAGATGGAATAATTGATTCAAACACTTTATTGCCATCTATTGAATAAATTGCAATGTTGGCTTTCGAATTCCCTGAAATTGTAAACGTTGATTCAACAATGGTGGGATAGATAAATAGAGCATTGGGGTCATCCTTTTGGGTTTCTATTCCTGAGGTATTATCCATTACTGTAGAAGCCAAGTACCACATAAAAGTTGAATTGTCATCAATGGTTGTCGATGCTACATCAATACTTCCATCGATTGTATCAAAGCGCATCCAGTTATTTGGATACGATTTTTCACTGAAAGATAAAATATTACCGCCCTGCATTATAGCCTGAAAACGGGTATTATTAGTATCGTATGGAGATGTTGTTGCTGTCAAAGTAGCATCAGCACTGGAAGTGAAAATCCGCAAATTTTCACCTACTTTACAAAGAATTAGTGCATATTTAGGTTCCAAAGGAGCAGTTATTAGTGTGAATACATTATCCTGAGTTAAGTTTAGTAAGTCTGTTTTAGCAAACAACTTATTTCCTGCTATCCGGTCAACTCCTATATATTTATCAGAACTAATAGACTTTATAACTAAGCCTACATCAAAAGGAATACCACCAAAATTCAAATTATCAAGTGTTTCCAATCGTTCAAATACGGTAGCATCATTGTTTTTTGAAGTAGCACTAGAACTATTAATCCCTAACTTTTCTTCATTTTACGTAATAGGTATTTCCAAATCCAATTTTTTTAGGATTTGTTGAGTTTTCGCAATTATTTCTGCGTTATACCATTTGTTGTTAATTTTAACTCTTCTAAGTTCTTTTAGTTTTAGGAGTAAATCATGTGGTGAAAACTTCGCATTTAATTCTTTGATTTTT